>CACWLY010000124.1 GCA_902761825.1 uncultured Eubacteriales bacterium | reverse complement strand
GGGAGGCGTAGCAGCGCTACGTTGACCGGAATGAAGCAACGCCAAGACGGAAAAGACACCCAAAGATGATAAGATTTTAGATTGAGAATAGTATTATTGTTTATGAACCGGCGTGCGGCGTCACACGCCTTTTTTCATTTTGCGGTCGAAGCAGACGGCGGCGATCGCAAGCAGAAGAACGGCGTAAACCGCTACGACGGCCAGATGTCCCCACATCCCGCCCGCGCCGGAAACAGCCGCGCGGCAGGCTTCCACCGCGTGATAGAAGGGCAGCGCTTTGCATACCGCGCCGAACGCGCCGCCCAGCAGGCTGATATCGAACCAGACGCCGCTGAGCCACGTGCTGAGGTTGGTCAGCAGCGCGCCGCAGATGCCGCCCACCTGCTTGTCATTGAGCAAAGCGCCGCACAGCAGCCCCAGCGCGATGAACAGCAGGGCGGGAACCATGCCGACGAGCAGCGCCCACACAACGCGCGGGGAGAAGGGCAGCCCCAGGATCAGCGCGACCGCGTATACGATCGCGCCCTGGACCAGCGCCATGGGCAGCAGCGGCAGCAGATAGCCGAAGAGGAAATCCCTGGCCCGCAGCGGCGTGGAATACAGTCTGGCCAGGAAAGCGGAAGCGCGGTCGCGGCTGATCAGCATAGCGGAAAACAGCGCCAGGAAGGATTGGCCGAACACCGCGACGCCGGGGGCGAGGCGGCTGATTTCAAACAGCTTGACCGGGATGTTCGCCTGAATCAGCGTCATCATGAGCAGCAGGACAAGCGGAAACGCCAGGCCGAAGAACAGCGTGAGCGGGTCCCGCGCGATTTCCTTCGCGCAGCGGCCGGCAAAGCAAAGCATGCGCCGCGTGTTTTTCATAACGTTCCCTCCTCTCCCGCAAGCTTTACGAAAGCGTCCTCAAAGCTCTCGGCCCCGGCCTGCGCTTTCAGCGCTTCGGCCGTGCCCAGCGCGATCAGGCGTCCATGCGCCATAATCCCGATGCGGTCGCTGAGCGCTTCGGCCTCTTCAAGGTAATGCGTGGTCAGGATCACGGTGCTGCGGCCCTTCAGCTCGCGGATCACCTGCCACAGCTCGCGGCGGATCAGCACGTCCAGGCCCAGCGTAGGCTCGTCCAGGAAAAGCACCTGCGGCTCGCTGATCAGCGCCATGGCGATGGAAAGCCGCCGCATCCAGCCGCCGCTGAGCGTTTTAGCCCGCTTGCCGGCCACCTGATCCATCTTGAGGCGGCGCAGCATCGCTTCGGTCTTCTCCCTCGCCGTGTTTTTGTCATACCCGTGCAGCCCAGCCATCAGCGCCAGGTTTTCCCGCACGGTCAGATGCAGCCCCACCGCGGTTTCCTGGGGCGATACGCCGATGACCGCTTTTACGGCCGCCGTATCGCGCGTAACGCTTTTTCCGCATACCAGCGCGTCCCCCGAGGTGGGAGAAAGCAGGCCGCAGAGCATGCGGATCGTGGTCGTTTTGCCCGCGCCGTTCACGCCCAGCAGGGCAAACAGCTCGCCCTGCCGCACGGTGAGATCAAGCGCGTCCACCGCCGTCGTATCCTGAAAGCGCCTGGTCAGCGCCTGGGTCTCTATGGCGTTCATTGGTCTTTGTCCGCTCCCTTCTTCATCGCCTTCATGATTTCACCGGCAAATTCATGCAGGATATCGGCTTTTACCAGCGCGATGCCCTGATCCTCATCCCCCAGCACCAGCAGCTGATCCCCCGGCGCAAGATGAAAAACCTCCCGGGCTCTCTTGGGGATGACGATCTGTCCTTTATCGCCGATCGTCACAATACCGAAAACGTGCTTCCCTTCAGGCATCCGATCATCGCCCTTCCGTCAGTTGGAATAGTAGGAATTTTCCCACTTGTATTATTATATTCACTTTTTCTTTCCTGTCAAGCGTGCACTCGGCGATCAGCCCCGGGCGAAAAGCGGCAGCGCGGCCAGGCACAGAACAAACGCGATTGCCGCCCGCAGCAGAGCGATCTTCGTCAGATCGAAAAGCGTCAGCCCGTTCTTCTGCCAGAAAGAAGCGTTTTGAAGCAGGATGCTCAGGCCCGTAAAACCGGCGCAGGCGGCGATCGCCGGCAGCGGCGCGTCCTGCGCGATCAGCGCCTTCGTGCCGGATGATACCTCCAGCAGGCTTTGCGCCGCCGCGACCGCAGCCGGCGGCAGGCCGGGCAGCGCGCAATACAGCATCCGCGCCGAAACCGTGCCGAGCGCGACGCAGGCCGCCACCGTCAGCATCGCCTGCGCTCCCTGCGCGACCGCCTGCGGGGCTGAGAGATATGGAAGGGATATCCTTTTCCTCGGCCAGCGCGGAAAGAAGCAGCCGCACAGAAGCGCGGACAGGATATGCGCGGCCAGCAGCAGACGTCCCACCCGGGCGTCGTTCATCCAGGCTGACACGGTATACAGAAAGAACATCGGGCTCATCACGCCCGTGCACGCGGCAGCGCGCCGCGAGCGGTCCGCCGACAGCCCGGCATTCTGAAACAGCCTGGCCCCGACAGGCGACCCCGCGGGCAGCGCCAGCAGCACAAGAGCGGAGGCGGGCAGGGTATGCCCCGCCGTCAGCAGCAGCGCGCAGACCGAGAAAGGCAGCAAGCCGGGCAGTATTTTAACGGCGAACAGCTGCAGCGCCGCCAAAGCGCTCTCCGCCGCCTGCCGCGGGAAAACCAGCATAGCGCCCATCAGCGCGCCTGCCGCCAGCGCCTTCATCCAGGAAAAGCCAGTCATGTTTCTCTCCTTTTTACTTTTCATTTTGGCGATATTCTATTATAATGGTACAAAAGGAGGCTTATGAGGAAACAAAATGCGAATCCTGATCCTTTTGCTTTCTTTGATCATAACGCTTCCGTCGGACGCTCTGCGTTTCACCGGCAGCGTGGAAGAGAGCGATTTCTTTTCGGCGCAGGCGATTGACGAACTCAACGCGCTGCTGCGCGACACGGCGCTGACCCTGTCCGCCGACGGATACGACCTGACGCTGAGCGGCGATCCCGCGCTGTGGGCGCGATCCGACGGCGTCATTGCCAGCGGGAAGGACGCCGCGCCGCTCGAAGTTCCGTCCGATGATGCCGACGCGCTGACGCTGGCCCGGCAGATCGGGAAACTGCTGTCCGAATGGGAAACAGAGCGGGAGGACGCCGTCGATCTGCAGGAAGCGGGTACCGCGCGCACGCAGCTGCGGTATGTGCTGGGCGAGGACGGTTGGGCGCGGATGTGGCCGCGCGCGGCGGCGATACTGGGGCTGGACGCGTACGCGGAAGCCACGATCACCGGAAAAGCCACGTTCAAACGTTATTTCGACCGTCACGGGCAGGAATTCGGCGCGTACTTTTATGCCGAAAAGGTGCATTGGGGCGGAAAGACCCGGGAGATCCGGCTGGAATACGCCGCTCAGCCGGAAAAAGGCATTTATCTGGCTTTTCGCTGCCCGGACGGGAAGGGCGCCAACACGCGCGTCGCGCTCCACGCGAAATATAACGGCGGAGGCTGGACGGTCAACGCGGAAGCGTCCGAAACCGCGGCAAATTCGCAGCTTTCCTGCTCGCTGGAAGGAAGGACCGACGGCGAGCTGACCGCGGAATACGCGCAGAAGCGGAACGGCAAAAAAACGGCCCGCGCGCTGACGCTGCAGCTGCGCGGGGAGGAAGCCGATTATCTGTTGTCAGACGGTCAGAAAACGCTTGCCGCGGGCGTCATCGCATGGCATAAAGCCGCGCTTCCCGAAAGAAGCGCCGCTGCGGACGGAACGGAGAAAGCCGTCGCCGCGGCGTTCGCGCATTCCCTGCTGAACGCTATACGGCAGTACGCGCCGGAAAGCTGGCAGCAGATCCTGTATATGCTTTCGCCGCAGACCTGGGTCGAAATCCACAAGGAGGACCGATAATGAAAAGAAAGATTTGCATGCTGCTGTGCGCGCTGCTGCTTTTTCCGGTAATCTGCGCCGCGGAGGATACCAGCCATACCGATATCGCCGCGCTGATGGCCCGGCAGGTCAGCGGGAACAGCACCCTGCGCGCCCAGCTGACGGCAGAGCTTTCGGAGCAGACGCCCGCTTTTCTGAGCGCGGATACCTGGCAGCTGCTGCGCGCGCTTACCGACGGGACAGCGCTGGAAACCACCTATGTGTTCAGCCGCGCCGGTGAGACGCTCGGCAATTCGCAGGGCACGCTTTACCTGAAGCGCGGGGAGGAAACGCTCTCCACCCTGCGGCTCAGCGGGCGGGGCGGCTATTGGCAGCTTTGGGGCGACGCGCTGGAAGACAAGCTGCTGACGCTTCCCCGGGACACGAGCCTGCTGACGCGCGACCGGTATCTGACGCTTTCAGGCTGGGGCGCGGTGCTGCTGCGGGGATTGGGCTTTACGGAAGCGCAGCTTGACCCGCAGACTGACGGGCAATGGCCCGCGCTTTACCGGTTTTTCGCCGAATCGGCGACCGAAACCGACGCCTGGAAGGAACAGGCGGGCAATCTTTTGCAAAAATACACCGATCAGATTTCCTCCTGGATGCAGGAGGGCACAAAGCTGTACCTGACCAGGGAAGCAAACGGCCTGGGCACGCGATCCGAGCTTAAGCTGACCGGCGCCGAGCTGGCTCAGGAGGCGCTGACGCTGCTGGACATGTTCTATCATGACGAGCCGCTGCTGAACCTGCTGCGGCAAAAGATGACGGACCCGGAATCGCGCAGCTATCTGGAGCCGGGGATGATCCAGCTGTACGAGCAGGCGCTCAAGTCGATGGAATTGCCGGAAAACCTGCTGCTGACCCGCCGCTATGATCCGGACGGGAACCTGCTGCTGACGTCGCTGCGCCTGCCGCTGGCGAACGGCGCGGTTTTATCATGGGAAAACGACGGCAGAACCGACACTTTGGGGATAGAGAAGGGCGACAGCGCGGCGCGCGTCGGTGTTGAACCGCTGGACGAAAACAGCCGGCAGGGCAGCTTTTCCCTGCGCCGCGGCGGCAAAACATACGAGGGATCCTATCAGCTCTTCGTATCCATGGAGCCCGTATACGAGGATGAAAACGAAACCGGCCGCTATCGGCGTCAGAACGGAACGATCACGCTGCTGATCTCGCCGTCGTCCGGAGAAAACTTCTCCGCTCAGGCGCTGACTATAACGCTGACCGCCCGGGCCGGGCTGCAAAACGATCAGCCCGCGCACTGGAACGCCGATCTGGACTGGCAGGAAACGGACAGCGGAGCCTGCGCGCATATACACCTGAAAACGCGCACCGGCGCGGCCATCCAGCAGACGGAAGCACAAGGAACGCCGACGGACCTGACGCAGATGAAGCCCGGGGACAGGCTCGCTTTGCTCAAGCAAGCGCTCT
This sequence comes from uncultured Eubacteriales bacterium, assembly GCA_902761825.1. Taxonomy (GTDB): domain Bacteria; phylum Bacillota; class Clostridia; order Christensenellales; family Aristaeellaceae; genus SFMI01. The sequence continues at coordinate 190 of CACWLY010000124.1, read as the reverse complement.
CCCGACTGCAGGCGGTGCTGACGGCAGCGAAGCCGTAACGGCGTTTCCGTTTGGGCGAGGCTGGTATCGGAATCCGTTTTTATGGTATTCGCGTTCTAATACTATTCTCAGTATAAAAGATTATCAGATTTGGGATGGATTTTTCGCCCTGGCTAAGCTGAATGGAGGGAGGCGTAGCAGCGCTACGTTG
>CACWLY010000123.1 GCA_902761825.1 uncultured Eubacteriales bacterium | reverse complement strand
GGAGGCGTAGCAGCGCTACGTTGACCGGAATGAAGCAACGCCAAGACGGAAAAGACACCCAAAGATGATAAGATTTTAGATTGAGAATAGTATTAATTCATCCTTCGTGAATTGGCTCTCAGAACACAAACAGTATAAATCGCGCGATATGAAAAATGGAACGGGATCACGAATCGAAGAAGCGCTGTCCGTCGCCCGTCACGAGCCGTTCCGCCCGGGGATATTCAAAGATATCGTCGTTATCCGCGTTCGCTTCGAGGTACGCGGCGAACTCGCTGGCGTACCATTTCGCCATTTCCAGGTTATGCATGCGCCAGTATCCGCAATTCTCGGGGGCGGTGCCGGGCACTTCGCGCGCGTCGTTCACGGCTCTGAACGCACTGAGCATCAGCCCGTAAAGCTCCCGCGGAGCGCGGCTGCCCTTGAGGATGAGATAAAAGCCGGTAAGACAGCCCATAGGTCCCCAGTAAATGACCTCGTCCTTCCAATCGGGGTCATTGCGCAGGTATGTCGCGATCAGGTGTTCAAGCGAATGCATCGCCGCGACGTCGATGACCGGCTCCCTGTTGGGCCGCTTCAGCCTGATATCATAGGTCGTGACCGAATAGTCGCCCAGGCGATCGACCCTGCTTGTGAAAATACCGGGCACGATGCGCGTATGGTCCACCGAAAAGCTCTGAATCAATTCCATATCCGTTTCGCTCCTGTTCTGCCGTTATTTTGAAGTAATTTTATTGAAACCGCTCCGGGCTTATTCCTTGATCCGCTTGTCCATGCGCTTTGCCAGCCGGGTGCCGACGGTCTGAAAGACCTGCACCAGAATGACCAGCACGATCAGCGCGGCGAGCAGCACGGCCTGATTGTAGCGCTGCTGGCCCTGCGTGATGGCCAGGTTGCCCAGTCCGCCGCCACCGACGGCGCCGCTCATGGCGGTATAGCCCAGAATGGTGGTGACGGCGGTGGTGAAGCTGGTGATCAGCGAGGGCACGCTTTCGGGCAGCATAACGTGATACACGGTCTGCCAGGTGGACGCGCCGCTCGAAAGCGACATTTCGATGATGTTGGGATTCACTTCGCGAAGCGAGCCTTCCACCAGCCGCGCCACAAACGGGAAAGCGGCGATGATCAGCGGCACGATCACGGCGGTATTGCCCACGGCGCGGCCCACGATCGCGCGGGTGATGGGCATGAGCACGACGATCAGGATGATAAAGGGCGCGGAGCGCAGCAGGTTGATCAGGCCGTTCAGAAAGGCCATCAGCGGCTTGGGCAGGGGACGGATTCCTTTCTGGTCGCCGGTCACCAGCAGCACGCCCAGGGGAAGGCCGATCAGGATGGCGAACAGCGTCGCCATCAGCGTGATATACAGGGTCACGCCGGTCTCGCGCAGAAAATCCGCCCGGATGACGGCCCACGCCTTGGCCAGCTTTTCGGCGTTATAATAGGTAGCGATATAATTATTCATCCTGACCCTCCCTGGCGTTCACGGCATCCTGCGTGTATTCGGCATCCACCTGCACCACCACGTTGGGCTCGGCGCTCAGATACTTGACGGCCCGGGCCAGCTCGTCCGGCCCGCCGGGAATGCGCAGCAGCATGTTGCCGTACGCCTTGCCGTTCAGCGTGCGCGTGGTCGCCGACAAAATGGTGGCCGCGATGTGGCAGTCGATCGCCATGGAGGCGATCATGGGCTTTTTGGCGGCGTCGTTGCCCTGGAACACGACGCGCACGGTCTGCGCGTTCACGCCTTCGTCGGGCTCCATGCCCTCAGCGACGTCGGGGTAAACCAGCGCCTTGGTGGCGGCGGCGCGGGGATTGGAAAACACCTGGCTGACCTCGCCCTCCTCCACTACCGCGCCGTTTTCGAGAATGGCGACACGGTTGCAGATTTCCTGCACCACGCTCATCTGGTGCGTGATCACGATCACCGTGATGCCCATTTTCCGGTTGATCTCGCGGATCAGCGACAGAATGGCATGTGTGGTTTTGGGGTCCAGGGCGCTGGTGGCCTCGTCGCACAGCAGCACCTTGGGATCGGTTGCCAGCGCGCGGGCGATGGCGACGCGCTGCTGCTGGCCGCCGCTGAGCTGGGCCGGGTAAGCGTTGGCCTTATCGGGCAGGCCTACGGTTTCCAGCAGCTCCATCGCGCGGGCCTTCGCCTTAGCGCGGGGCATATGGATCAGCTTGAGCGGCAGCATGATGTTTTCAAGGCACGTGCGCTGCATGAGCAGATTAAAGGACTGGAAAATCATCGTGATCTGATGGCGCACCTGCTGAATTTCCTTTTTGGAAAGCTTGCCCAGATCGGTCCCGTCCCAGATCACGGAGCCGTCCGAGGGGCGCTCCAGCATGTTGATGCAGCGCACAAGCGTGCTTTTGCCCGCGCCGCTCATGCCGATGATGCCGTAAATATCGCCGTCGTGAATGCTCAGGCTGACATGCTTCAGGGCGTCCACCGGCCCGTCGGCGGTGACGAAGCTTTTGGATAAATTGAGAAGCTCGATCATGCGTATTCCTCCGGACAAGAAAGCACACCGGCGGCAAAGGCTGCCGGTGTGTCTGATTGATCACGGTGCTATCATACCCCGCGCGGGAACCGTTGTCAATTACTCGATGCCCAGGGCGGCGAGATCTTTCTGCTGGCCGCCGTACAGGCCCATGGGCTCCACGTGGATGCCGGCGATGGTGACCAGGTGGCTGCCGTTGTTGGCGTTGAAGTTATCCTGGTAGGGCTGATGGGCGAAGTAGTTGGCGAACACGTCGCCGTTCTCCACGAACTCGTTGGGGGTCACGTAGTCGGTCACCACGTTGATCTCCAGGATGACGCCTTTTTCAGCCAGGATCTCGGCGGCGATCTTCAGCACTTCCTCGTGCGGGACGGGCGTGGCGGCCACGGTAATGACCACACCCTTCAGATCCTCGTAATCCACTTCGGCGTCATAGCCGTCGGTGGGCTCGGCCACGGTGGCGACGGCGCTGCCGCCGTAGGTGTTGTTGATGAAGTCGACCACCTTCTGGCTCTGCAGGGCGGCGGCCAGGGCTTTGGCTTCGGGGGTGTTCTCATTGCCTTCCTTTACGCTGACCACGTTCACATAGGGGGATTCGGCGTCCTCGATCAGCAGCGAATCGGCCACGGGATTGATGCCCGCATCCAGCGCGTAGTTGTTGTTGATAATGGCGAAGTCCACGTCGGCCAGCACGCTGGGAACGGTGGAAGCTTCCACTTCGTACAGCTCGATCTCCACCTTGGAGGATTCGATATCGCTCTTTGTGGCTTCAAGGCCAGCGCCCTCCTTCAGCGTCAGCACGCCCGCGCTTTGCAGCAGCAGCAGCGCGCGGCCTTCGTTGGTGGGATCGTTGGGAACGGCGATGGTGACCGCGTCGGCCAGGGCGGAGGCAAGGGACAGGGTCAAAACAAAGGTCAAAACGATGGCAAGCAGCTTTTTCATGGGAAATCTCCTTTCAAATTTAAAAGCGATCAAAATAATAAAGGGAACGCCTGGCTGCGTCCCTCTATCAGCACGTTCGGGCGGCCGCATGACCGTCACATTCGGAAGACAGCAGGACAAAGCAGCGCACGGTGCATGCGCGTCCGCCACATTCGCATCTGACAGCCGATTGCTCTCTTCATGGCGTTTCCCTCCTGCTTTTGATGGTTCGTATTATACACAGGCCGATTGCTATTGTCCAATACGCATAAAATATAATGATATATAGTCTAAGACTATAACAGACCGACGCAAAGACTGACGGAAGGGCATGAAAAAGCCGGAAGGAATATGCTCCCCTTCCGGCTTTTTTTTCAATTACTCACGGTTCGATATTACTTGGCGATGAGCGATACGCCGTCCAGCGCCTTTATGGCCACGTCCATCATCACGTCATCCGCGACAAGCTTTTCCTTGTCGAAGTCGCTGGAATTGACGGAGACGAGGATGCAGGAGTCGTCATAGCTGCTGGGCACGTACATCACCAGTGCCTTGTAATGCTGCGTGGTGCCGTCCTCGTTGTCGAAGCTGGAAACATAGCTGAAATACTTGCCCGCGCCCAGCACGCTCTGGACATCGCTGACCTCCGTGATTTCGCCGTTTTCGCCCACTAGGGAAGCCATGCGCTGATACACGTTTTCCACGATGTCATTCACGCTGCTGTTGACGGCGGTCAGGTTGAGCGTGATGTTATCTTCCTCGCGCGCGTAGGATAAATTCTGCGTTGTGCCGGTATTGGCGGTGTTGGCTACCAGCTCGAAGCCCTCGGGCTGCGCCACGTCGGCGATATGGTAATACTTGCTGTTCTTGCCGCTGCTGCGCTGGCCTACGAGCCAGTTATCCTGCAAACCGACCACGGTATTGTTCTTAACCTTCAGCGAGCCGTCGTCATAAATACCGTAATAATATACCAGCAGCAGCACGATCACCGCCAGAACGGCCACGCAGCCCCAGATGATGCTCTTGCGCGTGCTTTCCTTCTGGTCGCCCCACCATTCCTTGAAGGTGCGCTCGCGGGGCTTCTTGTACTGCTGAGGACGTCTGATCTTTTTTTTGCTCATGAAATAATCCCTTGCTTTCTGTGTATTTTGATGTGTACCTGCATATCATAGCACAAACCGCGGTAAAATACAACATTCATCGCCAAAAGCCCAAATGCCGACGGCAGCCGCGCCGTCCGCGCGAACGGTTTTTGGGCTTCACGCATAATTCGACCTTTTTCGAGGCAGGATAGAAGGGAAGGAAGGGGGAATACCCCTGCAAACACGATGGAGGATTTTTGTGTATGCTTTCTCATGTGCGCAAACGGGACGTGCTGCTGGTCCGCCTCGCGGGCGAACTGGACCAGTGCTCCGCTTCGGGCATCCGGCGCGATCTGGACGCCCTGCTGACCGATCCCGGCATACGGCATCTGGTGATCGACCTGAACGATATGCCGTTTATGGATTCGTCCGGCCTGGGCGTGATCCTGGGCCGTTACCGCACACTGCGGCTGCGCGGCGGCACGGTGGCGCTTATGCACCTGTCGCCCCAGGTGAAAAGGGTTTATGATTTGTCCGGCATGGCGCGGATCATTCCGGTCATCAGGGAAGAGGAGGCCGAAGAATGAAAACGCTGAATCATATGCGGCTGGAGTTTGACGCCAGACCGGAAAACGAAAGCTTCGCGCGCGTCGCGGTGTCGGCCTTCGCCGTGCCGTTCAACCCGACGATGGACGTGCTGTCCGATATCCGCACGGCGGTCAGCGAAGCCGTGACCAACGCCATCGTGCACGCTTACCGGGAACGCGGCGGCACGATCGCGCTGGAAGCCGCCCTGCGCGAGGACGGCGTGCTGGCATTGGAGATATCCGATACCGGCTGCGGCATCCCCGATATCGAGCAGGCCATGCAGCCATTTTATACCACCCAGCCCGAAAAGGAGCGCAGCGGCATGGGCTTTTCCGTGATGCAGAGCTTTATGGACAGCGTGCGCGTGGAAAGCGAAGTCGGCCGGGGCACCCGCGTCCGCATGGAAAAGCTGGTGCGCGCAAGGGGAAACTGATACTGTTCGCGTTCTAAGAGCCAATTCACGAAGGGTGAATTGAGAGGAAAGAGGGAACGTTCGAGGCCTCCGCGGCCTCGAGCTCTGCGCCAGGGGACTTCTGCATCCGGGGCCTTCCGGCCCGTTTCTCGCTGAAAAACGGCCCAAGGGCAGTTTTTCCGGGCGCTCGAAACCCCTGGACC
>CACWLY010000122.1 GCA_902761825.1 uncultured Eubacteriales bacterium | reverse complement strand
GCGCGCAAGTCCTTGCGCAGGGCGCGGGGCGTACAAAGCAACGCCAAGACGGAAAAGACACCCAAAGATGATAAGATTTTAGATTGAGAATAGTATTATGTCCGTTTCGCGTGGGGGATTACTTCAGCGCCGCCTGGCGCTCCAGCAGGGTCAGCATGTAGACGAACTCCTCCTTGTAGGGGTCGCCGGTCACGGAGCCGCAGTCGCGGGCCAGGGCGAGGGCGGCGGAATAGGTGGAATCGCCCTTGAATTCGCTGTCGCGCAGCAGCATGCCGGCCTCGGCGACGGCGGCGGCGAACTTCATGTTATCGGAGAGCGCCTCGGCGGGCTCGGCGTCCAGGGGATAGCTCCACAGCTCGCTCTGATCGGCGTCGGGCTTCTTGGCGCGGATGTTCAGCGTCAGCCATTCTCCGGCGTTTTCGCCGGCGGCGGGCTGGGCGTACTTGCTTTCGGGCGCGCCGACGTCGAAGCTGCTTCCCACGGGCACGATCTCGTACAGCGCGGTCACGCGGTGTCCGCTGCCGATCTCGCCGCCGTCCTTGGTGTCGTCGGCAAAGTCCTCGGGCGCGAGCAGGCGGTCTTCATAGCCGATCAGCCGGTAGCCCTTGACGCGGGCGGGATTGAAGTCGAGCTGCAGCTTGACGTCCTTGGCGACCTCGACCAGCGTGCCGCCGGCCTCGCTGACCAGCGCCCGGCGCGCCTCGAAGATCGAATCCAGGTAGTAATAATTGCCGTCGCCGTAATCGGCCAGGGTTTCGAGTTTGTTGTCCTTGTAATTGCCGTAGCCCACGCCCAGCATGGTCAGGCGCACGCCTTTTTCCTTCTTTTCCATGATCAGCCGGGCCAGGTCGCCCTCGCTGCTGATCCCCACGTTGAAATCGCCGTCGGTCGCCATGAGCACGCGGTTCACGCCGCCCTCCACGGCATACTGCTCGGCCAGCGCGTAAGCGGTCTGAATGCCCGCGGCGCTGTTGGTGGAGCCGCCCGCCTCCAGGCCCGAGATCGCCTCCATGATGCGCACCTTATCGGCGGCGGGCACGCCGGAGAGCACCACCTCGTCGCGGGAGGCGTAGGTCACGATGGACACGGTATCGGTGGGCTTGAGCTCGTCGAGCAGCATCAGGAAGGCGCGCTTGACCAGGTCCAGCCTGTCCTCGCCGAACATCGAGCCCGACACGTCGATCAGGAAGACCAGGTTATGCGCGGGGCGCTCGTCCTCGGTCACCGCCTTGGCCTGCAGACCCACCTGCAGCAGCAGCGTGTCGGCGTTCCAGGGGCACTTCGCCAGCTCCATGGTGACGCCGAAGGGATCGCCCGCCTTGGGCTGGGCATAATCGTAATGGAAATAATTGAGCATTTCCTCGATGCGCACGGCGTCGGCGGGCACGCGCTCACCGGAGAGGATCAGCCTGCGCAGCTGCGCGTAGGAGGCGGTGTCCACGTCGGCGGCAAAGGTGGAGAACGGCGAGGAAGCCACGCCCTGGAAGCCGGTTTCCCGGATATAGGCATACTCGTTGGTGTTCCAGTCCATTTCCCACGCGGCCGAGACCGCGTTTTTCTCCGCGGGCGCGGCGTACATGAACAGGCTGCCCGCAGGCGCGTACGCGCCCTCCATCACCTCTTCATCCAGGTAATACGTCGGCTCCTGCGCGCTCTCGGAGAACAGCAGGTCGTAGGTCTGCTGATCCACGATGCCGGTCGCAAGCAGGCCGTGCATGCGCTGGAAAGCGATGACGGCTTCCTCGGTCTTGGCGTCAAAGCGTCCCAGGATCCATTTTTTCAGGTAGCCCAGCTCCTTGAGCCGCTTCTGAACGGCTTTCACGGTATCGCCCGTATCGCCCTTCTGGCAGATCACGGTGACGGCCAGGGCGGGAAGAACGGCGCTTACGATCAGGATCAGCGCCAGAAAAAGAGAAATCATACGGCAGCGTTTCATGGTTGCTTCCTCCTTTATCGGGGTCTTTCTGTCCTATTGGACGCAGGGCGCGGTAAAAAGTTCCAGGGTTTTTTTATTTTTTCTTTTTTTCGGCGCGTCTCCCGCCTTCGTCCGCATTTTACGGGCAAAAACATTGACAGTAGCGCGGATGGTACGATATAATAATTGATTGTGATAAATTCCCCGGAAGGAGACTTTCCATGCTGAAAGACGAGGTTGCCCGCAGGCGGACGTTTGCCATCATCAGCCACCCGGACGCCGGCAAAACCACCCTGACCGAAAAGCTGCTGCTGTACGGCGGCGCGATCCGGCAGGCGGGATCGGTCAAGGCGCGCAAGGCTGAGCGCCATGCCACCAGCGACTGGATGGAGATCGAAAAGCAGCGCGGCATATCGGTGACCAGCAGCGCCATGCAGTTCTCCTTCAACGGGTTCGATATCAATATTCTGGACACCCCGGGCCATCAGGACTTCAGCGAGGACACCTACCGCGTGCTGGTGGCCGCCGACAGCGCCGTCATGCTGATCGACGCCGCCAAGGGCGTGGAGGCGCAGACCATCAAGCTGTTCAAGGTATGCCGCATGCGCGGGATCCCGATCTTCACCTTCGTCAACAAGATGGACCGCGCGGCCAAGGACCCCTTCGCGCTGATGGACGAGCTCGAGGACGTGCTGGGCATTCACGCCTGCCCCGTCAACTGGCCCATCGGCGTGGACGGCGATTTTCAGGGCGTGTACCACCGCGATAAAAAGGAGATCGAACTGTACTTCGGCGGCGACCACGGCAAGCGCAAGGCCGAGAAAACCACCGTGGGCCTGGACGATCCGGCGCTGCCGGGCATGCTGGAAAAGCATTACCTGAACCGGCTGCGCGAGGAGATCGAGCTGCTGGACGAGGCCGGCGAGGGCTTCGACCTGGACGCCGTGCGCCGGGGCGAGCTGACGCCCATGTTCTTCGGCAGCGCCGTCACCAATTTCGGCGTGGAGCCCTTCCTGGAGCGGTTTTTGCAGTATACGCCGCCGCCGCTGCCCCGCGAGAGCAACGAAGGCCCGGTGGAGCCGGACGACGAGCGCTTCTCGGGCTTCATCTTCAAGATTCAGGCCAACATGAACCCCGCGCACCGCGACCGCCTGGCCTTCCTGCGCGTGGTGTCCGGCGAGTTCCACAAGGGCATGAACGTGTGGCACTCCGGCACCGGCAAGGAGATCCAGGTAAAGCAGCCGCAGCAGTTCATGGCCGACGAGCGCGAGGGCATCGAGGTCGCCTATCCCGGCGATATCATCGGCCTGTTCGACCCGGGCATCTATCATCTGGGCGACACGCTGTGCGTGGGCCGCAAGATCAGGTTTGAAAAGATCCCCGTGTTCGCCCCCGAGCATTTCGCGCGCGTGCGCCCGCTGGACAGCATGAAGCGCAAGCAGTTCGTAAAGGGCGTGCTGCAGCTCAGCGAGGAAGGCGCGATCCAGACCTTTATCCGCGACGAGACCGGGCGCGAGGATTTTCTGGTCGGCGTGGTGGGCGTATTGCAGTTCGACGTGCTCACCTACCGGCTCAAGAGCGAGTACGGCGTCGATCTGGTGCTCGAGCAGCTGCCGTTCAATTACGTGCGCTGGGTCATCGAAACGCCCAGGCCCGTGGCCGAGCTGAAGCTCACCTCCACCTCCGCCCGCGCGCGCGACGCCGAGGACCGCGACGTGCTGCTCTTCGAGAACGAATGGAGCATCCGCCTGGCCTGCGAAAACAACAAGGGCCTCGAGCTGGCCGAGCTCGCGCCGAGAGAAATGTTCTGAAGAGAGAACGGCAGGGGCCTCTGCGGCCCGCCCGGAAGCGGCGATACCCTTCTCATGATTCAGCGGAAATCCGCTGCTTTTATAAAACCAAGCGACATCCGCAACCGCGGGTCCAGGGGGATCATCCCCCTGGTCGGGAGCTCGAGGGCGGACAGCCCTCGAACGTACTCCTTCCAAGAAAGGCTGATAGAAACTTATGATCCGCAACGATATCCGAAACATCGCCATCATCGCCCACGTCGATCACGGCAAGACCAGCCTGGTCAACGAAATGCTCAAGCAGGGCGGCGTTTTCCGCCAGAACCAGGAGGTTGCCGACCGCGTGATGGACTCCAACGACCTGGAGCGCGAGCGCGGCATCACCATCCTTTCCAAGAACACGGCGGTGCATTACCACAACGCCAAGATCAATATCGTGGACACGCCCGGCCACGCCGACTTCGGCGGCGAGGTGGAGCGCGTGCTCAAGATGGTGGACGGCGTGCTGCTGCTGGTGGACAGCTTTGAAGGCCCCATGCCGCAGACGCGCTTCGTGCTGAGCAAGGCGCTGGAACTGAGTCTGCCCGTGCTGATCTGCATCAACAAGATCGACCGCCCCGACGCCCGCTGCGCCGAGGTGGTGGACGAGATCCTCGACCTGCTGATCGAGCTGGACGCCGATCCCGAAACGCTGGAGCGGCCCATCCTGTACGCATCGGCGCGCAGGGGCACCTGCACCCTCGACCCGGACGTGGAGGGCAAGGACCTGCGGCCGCTGTTCGAGGCGATCATGAAGTATATCCCCGCGCCCGAGGGCGATCCCGACGGCCCGGCGCAGGTGCTGATCTCCACGATCGATTACAACGACTACGTCGGCCGCATCGGCGTGGGCCGCATCAGCCGCGGCGCGCTGAAGGACGGGCAGATGGTGGTGCGCTGCAATTATCTGGAGCAGGACAAGGTGTCCCCGCCCTGGCGTCTGACCGGACTGTTCACGCACGACGGCCTCAAGCGCCTGCCCGCCGGGGAAGTGAGCATGGGCGATATCGTGGCGCTGACCGGCCTGGAGGATATTTCAATCGGCGACACCGTCTGCGCGCCCGACGCGCCCGAGCCGCTGCCCTTCGTGCATATCAGCGAGCCCACCGTTTCCATGACGTTCTCGGTCAACGACAGCCCCTTCGCGGGCAAGGAAGGCCAGTATGTGACCAGCCGGCATCTGCGCGCGCGCCTGTACCGCGAACTGCAGACCGATATGAGCCTGCGCGTCACCGACGGCGATACGCCCGACTGCTTCAACGTGTGCGGCCGGGGCGAATTGCACCTCTCGATCCTGATCGAGACCATGCGCCGCCAGGGCTATGAGTTCCAGGTAAGCAAGCCCGAGGTCATCCTCAAGGAGATCGACGGCGTTACCTGCGAGCCCATCGAGCGCATGGTGGCCGACGTGCCCCAGGCCTACGCCGGCGCGGTCATCGAGAAGATGGGCCGCCGCCGCGGCGTGCTGGAAAAAATGGACGGCGCGGACCGCGTGCGCCTGGAATTCCTGGTGCCGTCGCGCGGGCTGTTCGGCTATCGCAGCGAGTTCCTCACCGATACCCGCGGCGAGGGCGTCATGAGCAGCGTGTTTGAAAAGTACGAGCCCTTCCGGGGCGAGATCCCGCACCGCAGCGTCGGCGCGCTGATCGTGTACGAGACCGGCGAAACCACTACCTACGGCCTGTTCTATACGCAGGAGCGCGGCACGCTGTTCGTCGGCAGCCAGGTGCCGGTGTACGCCGGACAGATCTGCGGCGAAAACAGCCGCCCCGGCGATATCGTGTGCAACGTCTGCCGCAAAAAGCACGTGACCAATACCCGCAACAGCAGCGCCGCCGAGGAGAGCATGCGCCTGGTCAGCGTGCATCCGCTCACGCTCGAGGAATGCATGGAGTTCATCGACGACGACGAGCTGCTCGAAATCACCCCCAAAAACCTGCGCATGCGCAAGCGCACCCTGAGCCACGAGCAGCGCGCCAAGAACGCCAGCCGCGGAATTAAGGCGTAAAGAAGGGGGACGTTAGGG
>CACWLY010000121.1 GCA_902761825.1 uncultured Eubacteriales bacterium | reverse complement strand
GGAGGCGTAGCAGCGCTACGTTGACCGGAATGAAGCAACGCCAAGACGGAAAAGACACCCAAAGATGATAAGATTTTAGATTGAGAATAGTATTATATCGCTGTTCTTCAGCCCTTCAGGCCGGTCGTCGCCACGCCTTCCACCAGATAACGCTGCAGGCACATAAAGACCGCCAGCACGGGAAGGATGGAGAGCGTGGTCATGGCGAACAGGCCGGACCAGTTGGTCTGGGTGTTCGGATCGGAAAACATTTTCAGCGCGATGGAAACGGGATAGAGGCGGGGCTTGCTGATATAGATCAGCGGCTGGAGGAACTCCTGCCAGCTCCAGTAAAAGCCGAAGATCGCGGAGGTGATCAGCGACGGAACGGACAGGGGCAGCATGATACGCGCGTACTTGCCGAACCATCCGCAGCCGTCCATCTCGGCGGCCTCGTCAAGCTCCTTGGGGATGCCGCGCATGAACTGCAGGTTCAGGAAGATAAAGAACGGAACGCCGCAGAACTGGGGCACGATGATCGGAAGGAAGGTGTTCACCCATCCCAGGGACTTGAACATGATATACTGGGGAATCAGCAGCACCTGTACCGGCAGCAGCATCGTTCCCATCAGGATCGCGAACCACACCTTCTTGCCCGTGAAGGGAATGCGCGCGAAGCTGTACGCCACCAGCGACGAGGAGATCATGCCGCCGAAGGTGCTGCCCAGCGCGATGATGACGGAATTTTTGAAATACGTGGCGTAGGTATACCGCCCGGTGGACTGCCAGCCGGTGACATAGTTATCCCAGACGAAGCGGGACGGGATCAGATCGGTGACGGTGGTGAACACCTCTTCGTTGGGCTTGAGCGAGCTTGCCAGCATCCACACCAGCGGATAGATCATAACGATGCCCAGCAGGATGGCGGGAATATGGAAGGCGAAAGACCTGCCCAGCTTATGATTGGTCGCACAGCGCATATTCAGCCCTCCTTACGCCTCGTAATAAACCCAGTAGTTGGAGCTTCCGAAGACAAAGGTCGAGAAAACGGCGATGATGATCAGCAGTATCCAGGACAGCGCGCAGGCGTAGCCCATCTTGAAGTAGGTGAAGCCCTGCTTATAGATATACAGCGCGAACAGCATCGTGGAATCCATCGGCCCGCCGTCCGTGATGATCAGCGCCTCCGAAAAGGCCTTGAAGGCGTTGATGATGCCCATGACCAGATTGAAAAAGATCACCGGGGTCAGCGCCGGGAAGGTGACGTAGCGGAAGCGCTGCCACGCGCTCGCGCCGTCCAGCAGCGCCGCTTCGTAATAGCTCACGGGGATCTGCTTGATGCCGGAAATGAAGATCAGCATCGAGGAGCCGAAGTGCCAGCAGCCCAGCAGGATCAGCGAATACAGCGCCGAGGACGGATTGCCGATCCAGCTGAACGTGAACGGCGAGCCGGAGAACAGGCTGATCAGGCCGTTGATCGCGCCGTCGGAGCCCCACAGGCGGGACCAGATGATGGCGATCGCCACGCTGCCGCCCAGCAGCGAAGGAATATAATACACCGTCCGGTAAACCCCGATCCCCTTGTGCCCGGTCGTCAGGATCAGCGCGATGCCCAGCGCCACCGACAGGCGCAGCGGCACCAGGATCGCCACATACTTGAACGTGATGCCGACAGATTTCCAGAAAATGCGGTCCTGGAACATGTTGGCGAAATTGGCCGCGCCGATCCATTTGGGCGTGCCGAGAGAATCGTACTTCGTAAAGGAGAGATACAGGGAATACAGCATCGGAACGGAGGTAAAAGCAATCAGCCCGAACAGCCAGGGCATCAGAAAAGCATAGCCTGCAAGATTGTTGCGCAGCTTCCTGCGGCGGGATTGCTTTGCGACGGCGTCATAGGCCGCGGTCATGAGCATCAGATCCTTTCGTCGGTTCCGTTTTGGCAAAAGATCACGGGGATGAGGTTGCCCCCATCCCCGTATGGGTTCGGTGGCCGCAGCCGCCTTCTTTTTTATCCGGAATTACTGCTTGAGCGTCTTGTTGATGTAATCGACCAGCGCCTGCGCGGCGTCCTCGGGCGTGCTCTCGCCGAACAGCACGGCCTGCACCTGGCGGTTGTATTCATCGGCGATCTCGCCGTGCGCCTGCGGATCGGGCGCGTACAGGTCGGAGGCGTAGCCGGCCATCATGTTCATGTACTCGAACACCGCCATGGAGTTCTCGTCCAGAGACTGGCCGACGAGGGTGGCGATTTCGGGGTTGATCGGCACGCCGCGGCGGCCGGCGATGAACAGGTTGGCTTCCTCATCGTTGACCCAGTAGTTGATGAACTTCGCGGCCTCGTCCACCTTCTCGGCGGTGGCGGCGATGCTCAGGAACTGGGAAGGCTTCACAAACATGGCCTTCGTGGCGGCGGCGCCGGGGATCAGGCGCATCGGCACCTCGCCGAAGCGGTCCTTGAGCACGGCGGCATAGGTGGTGTAGCTGTCGGTCACGGTGAAGATGGTGGCCGCTTCGCCCTTCGAGAAGGGATAGTTTTCCTTGCCGATATCGGTCACGGCGTCGGCAATGTTCTGGGTCGCGCCGGCATCCTGCATGCGCTTGATCGAAGCGAAGAACGCGGCCAGCGTTTCAGCCTTGAAGCCCGCGCCGTCCTGGGCCTCGTTGTACAGCTCCTCGCCGTGGGAGCGGGCAAAGATGCGGAACACGCCGTTATAGTCCTTGGCGCCGAACAGATCCGCGCCGTACAGGCCGGTCTTCTCATGGAATTCGATGGCCCAGGCTTCAAAGTCCTCCCAGGTCGCGTCGTTCGCGAGCACTTCCATACCGGCGTCCTGCACCAGCTTCGCGTTGACGGCCATGGTCAGGCCGTTGGAGCCGGCGTTGATGCCGTAGAGGCCCTTGCCGAAGCGGCCGCCGCTGATGGCGCTGTCCGGCACCTTGCTCAGGTCGATCGCGCCGCTCTCCACCAGGGGCGTCAGGTCCATCAGCTGATCCTTGTCCACGTAGTTCAGGATGTACTGATAGTCCATGCGCAGGGTGTCGGGCAGGTCGTTGGCCGCGGCCAGGGTATTGATCTTGGTCCAGTAGTCGCCCCAGGACAGGTATTCGGCTTCATACTCGATGCCGGTCGCCTTCGTGAAGAGATCGGCTTCGCCCAGGTACAGGGCGTTGGAGGATTCGGACCCCCACCAGGCTACGCGCAGCGGCTCATCCGCCGCCAGGGCGACGCCGCCCAGAAGCATGGACATGACCAGAAAAATCGCTACGAACTTTTTCATCATTTAACCCTCCCGTATCGTCATTCAGGTTCACAGCTGTCGGAGAACCATTTGATGTGAAAAGTGTATGCTTTTTCTCCCGTTTTGTCTATGCAAATAACCAACCCAAAATTCCGAATTTTTGTGATGCTCAGTCGGCCGGCTTCATTCGCTCCGGTCTTCGCTCTTTCCCGTATCGGGGTTCTTTCTGAATTGCAGCGGCGATACGCCCTTCTGCTTTTTGAAGCTCTCGATAAAATACTTGGACGAGGAAAACCCGGTGCGCTCCGCGACGGCTTCGACCGTAAGCTCGGGCTGGAAGCGCAGCAGGTTTTCCGCTTCCTCCAGCCTGCGGCGGTTGAGCCAGGTATTGAACCGCACCTCCGTCTTCTGGCGGAACAGGCGGCTGATATAGGTTTCATCCATGAAAAGCTCGTTTTCGCACAGCCAGGCCAGGGTAAAATCGGACTCCATGTAGTGTTCGTCAATGCTCCGGATCACGGAGGCGACCACCGAGCCGTAGCGCGCGGCATAATCCGCCGGGGTTTCCTTTTCGCCGTTCAGCAGCCTGGAAAGGGCGGCGCTCAGATCCGCGGCGGACAGCGGCTTGAGCAGATAATCCACCACGCCCGCGCGCAGGGCATGCCGGACGTACTCAAACTCCTGATACCCGGACACGATGATGAACCGGCAGTTCTCCTCCTGAACCGCGTCGATCACCTCCAGGCCGGACGCGCCCGGCATCATGACGTCGATGATCGCCACGTCCGGGTGCAACGTCCGGATCATGCTGATCCCGTCCAGGCCGTTATTGGCCGTCCCGACGACCGCGTAATTCTGCTTTTCCTTTTCAAGCAAGCGCCGCGTATGCTCCAGGATCAGCGGTTCGTCATCCACGAGCAGGACTCGGAACATCAGGCTTTTTCCACTCCTTTCTCCGGGTCTGTGCCGCCGTTATCGAGGTGATCGGGAAAGATCAGCGACAGGTTCGTCCATTGGCCTTCCCTGCTTCTGAGCCGGTAAGCCATCCGATCCCCATAGGTGTATTTCAGGCGGAAAAGCACGTTGTGAAAGCCGTGCATATTGAGTTCGTCGTCGGCCTGCAGATGATTGTACACGTCCAGCTGCTCCGGCGAAAACCCGATGCCGTTGTCGATCAGGGAGATCCTGAGCTGCCCGGCGGCATGCCGGATCCGCAGGCGGATCACGCCGTGCTCCGTTTTCTTCATCAGCCCGTATCGCACAGAATTTTCCACCAGCGGCTGCAGCGTCATGCGCGGCAGCAGGATGCCGTCGTCGTCCGGGTCGTATTCGATCACGGCGGACAGCCGGGCGCCGAAACGGATGCGGTAGATGGACAGGTATTCCCTGACCAGCGCAACCTCCTCCCCCAGCGTCGCGTACATGCTGTCGCGGAAGGACGCGCGCACCAGTCGGGACAGGCTCATAGTGATGCGGCTGATCTCCCTGTTTCCGCAGCGCTCGCTCAGGGCGTAGATCGTTTCCAGCGTATTGTACAGAAAATGCGGATGGATCTGCGCCTGCAGCATGCGGCACCGCGCCTGGGCGGCCTTCAGTTTTCCCTGCAGTTCGCGGTGGATCAGATCGTCGATCTGGTCCATGAGATGCTGGAACTGCTTGGCAAGCACCCCGACCTCGTCATCCGCCTGCAGTATCTCCGGCGCGAGCGTGACGCGGTAATCCCCGGCCGGCGCGTTCCGCACGGCTTCGGTCAGCGCCTCGAGGTGCCGGAAGATTCGCTTGGCGACAAGCTGGAAAAAGGCCGCGCAGAAAAGGATCAGCAGCGCGAGCAGATACAATTGGCTTCTTACGGCGTTGTGCAAAAGCGCGGTCAGGCGGGAATAATTGACGTAGCTGATCAGCGTGAGCCGGCCGTCCAGGAAGCTGGCGGAGGAGACGAAATAGCGCGTCCGGTCCAGCGATATGATTTTCCAGGGCGCGCCGATATCCGGCCCGACGCTCTCCTCCGGGCATTGCGCGCCGCGATAGAAGCGTTTCCCGTCCAGATAGGTTTCGAGGCTTTCGGCAAAGGTGGAATCGGCGGGCTCGGCCTGATGCAGCATCTGCGACAGGTGGATCAGGATCATTTCGTAGCCGAGCACGTTCAGGCTCAGGTTCTTCGTTTCGCGGATCGCGCGGCCCAGCACCAGATAGGGCTGATCCTCCCAGTCCAGCAGATACCATTTTGTGTTGCCCGAATCATCGGTCTGTGCGATCAATTGCTGAATGGACTCCTGCAGCTGGGCGTTCTGCGGTATCCCGCCGAAGCTGTAAATCGCGCCGTGACAATCCGATATGATCACGCTCCGGATATACCCGTAGCTGGAGATCTCGGCGACCGACGCGACCACGGCGTCATGCAGCGCCGTTTTCGCCTGCGCGAGCTTTACGCCGCTGGCGGTCTTGATTTCGCGCAGCTGCTGCTGCACGGAATCATCCGCGATGATCCGCAGGGAAGTCCTGCTGGCGTCGTCCATGCACTTGTCCACGTAATGGTAATAGCTTTCCATCAGCTCGTCCTGGCTCCTGGCGAACTCGTCGTAATACCTGTTCGACAGCGAAAGGAAGCCGGCGAGGGCGACGATCAGAAAGAGAACGATGCAGAAGAACATGGCGTATAAAATCAGCCTGCGCATGGACCGCCGCACGCCCATCGTTCCCCTCCGGTCAACGTAGCGCTGCTACGTCTCCCTCATTCAGCTTAGCCAGAACGAAAAATCCATCTCAAATCTGATAATCTTTTAACCTGAGAATAGTATAAAACGGCGCCGTCATCTGGCCGCTTTCATGCGCGCCTTGTCCCGATACATCAGTTCGTCCGCCCGGCGCAGCACGCTCTCCGGGCCGCTGTCGCGCCCGGGCTCATACTCCGCCATGCCCTTGGAAATGCTGACGCGTTCCCAGGGCTGCTTCGCCCTCTGATTGATCTCGTCCATGCGCCGGTCAAACTCCTCCATCAGCGCGCGGCGGTTTTCATAGTCCTCCGCCTGAAGGATCGCGACGAACTCGTCGCCGCCCGTGCGGAACACCTGGCCGCGCGCGAAGGTTTCGCCGATCAGCGAGCACGCCGTGCGCAGATACAGATCGCCCTTTTCGTGGCCGTACCTGTCGTTGACCTTTTTCAGGTCGTTGCAGTCCATCATCACATAGGCGAAGGCCGCGGGGTTCTCCGCGTCCGAGGTCTGTATCTGGTCCGACAGCATTTTGGTGCAGGCGTCCATCGCCGCTTTGTTGCGCATGCCGGTCAGCGCGTCCTCGTACGCCTTGCTGTTCAGATCGCTGATATACACCTGCAGGTGGTCCACCAGCTGCTGGAACGCGCCGGTCAGGATGCCCACCTCGTCGTTGCCGTGATAGCTGAGCTTCACGTCGTAATCGCCGGCAGACAGATGCCGCGAGGCCGCCGTCAGGCGCTGCAGGGGCTCGGTCACGCGCTTTGTGACGATCATGGTGATCGTCATGAAGATCACCAGAATGGAAACGCCCGCGATGACGGTGCGCCGGATCAGCGGCGTCCAGCCCGCGTTGATCTCGTCCAGCGGCGCGGTGACGATCAATTTGAGCCTGTTGGTCAGCGTGTCGATGGCCGCCTTTTTCTTTTCGCCCTCATAGTTGTATCCGGTCAGGATCACGTCGCCCGCGTCCCCGCTGGACTGCAGCACGGCGTCGGCAAGCTCTGGCACCATTTCGTCCAGCCGCGGGCCGCTTTCCACATAGGGATGATAGATGATGTGCCCGTCCTCGTTGGCCAGGAAAGCGTAGCCGCTGTCATAAATCTGCAGGCCGTCGATCTGCCGAACGAGCGTGCTGTACGCGATATCCATACCGATCACGCCGAAAAAGGAGCCCGCCTTGTAGATCGGCGTCACGTAAGAAAGCATGCGCACGTTCAGCCGCTGATTGTAATAAGGAACGATCCATATCGGCCGCCCGCGGTTGAGCGGCATGTAATACCATCCCACCTGCGCGACGTTGGAGGGATCATAGGAGAAGACGTCCATCATTTCGCGCTCGGTAAAGGCGGGACTGTTGACCTTCGCGAAAGTGAAGCCCGGCACGTCCCGGCTGATCTCGGGATTGATCTGCAGATAATACGCGATCACGCCGTTCGCGTGATTTGCCAGGCTGCGGAACACCGTTTCCAGGTTTTCGGTATATACGCGCAGGTACCGGTCCAGGCCCGCCTGCCGCTCGCTTTCCCAGTCGCGGTCCGCCGTGGCGCTGCCGTCGCCGTTCACGCCGATCACGCCGCCTTCCATCAGCTCCACGCTGTCAAGCGTTTCCACGGCGTAGCGCGATATGTTGGATACCGACTGCTCGATGACGTTCATAAACTCGTTGAGCGTCTGGCTGCGGTTCTCGCACAGCAGCGTCAGCTCCTGATCAGCGGCGCGCGTGGCCGCGCTCTTGATCGAAAGCACGCCAATCACGCCGATGACCATCACGCAGACAACGACGGCGATCATCGTCAGGGCCGTTATTCTCGTTCGTATCGAGCGCATACGCAGCCACCTCCGCGGTCAGCGTCCCAGCACCGCCACATCGCGGTAGCAGTTGCTGGACCAGCCGTTCCAGGATACCTTGAAGCCTTCCGTCCGCCTGCCGACGACAAACAGGTGCAGCCGCGAGAACAGCGGGATCCAGGCGGCGTCCTCCTGCACGATTTTCTTTTCCAGCGCCCGGTATTCCGCAATGCGCTCATCCTCGTCCGCGATGGCGCGAGCCGCGCGCACGCGGGCCATGACCTCAGCGTCGGGATAGCAGAGGCTGCGGGATACGGTGTTCTCCTCATTGCCGAAAAAGGTGTGGATAAAGTTATCGGGATCGTCGAAATCCGCCGACCAGGTGGCGCAGTAGCAGGCGAGCTTTCCGCCCTTGCGCAGGGCCATGAATTCGTCGTCCGCCATCTCCTTCACCTGCGCGTCCACGCCGATGCGCCGCCACATGGCGGCCGCCAGCGTCAGCAGCTCGCGCGCGGTCTGCCCGGAAGAGGAAGGCAGCGCGATCTCCAGCGTGAATCCCTGCGCGTATCCGGCCTCGCTCAGCAGCATTCGCGCTTCCTCCGGCGCGTAAGGGATGGCCTCAAGCGCCGGATCGGCCCCGGCCAGACCGTTTGGGAAAATGCCGTTCTCCACCTGTCCGCGCCCGCTGTACGCCGCGTTCAGCAGCAGCTGCCTGTCCAGCGACAATTGCAGCGCCCTGCGCACAGGCAGGCGGTCGAGCGGCTCCACCGACTGATTGAGCGCGATATAGGTAATGCCCACCCGCGGCCCCGCGCGCAGAAAATCCCGATAGATGTCCCCGCGCGCGAAAAACTCGGCGTCCGTGCCCATATTGTCCAGGTCCAGTATATCCAGCTCGCCCTTTTCAAACATGACCCGCTGAGCTTCCGGATCGGATATCATCTGCAGGTCGAGCCCGGCGCATTTGGGCGCGCCGGACCAGCAATCCGGGTTGGCGTCCAGGATGATCTCGGACCCCGGATACCATTCGCTCAGCATAAACGGTCCCGTTCCGACGGTATGAGAAGCGTCCCTGCCGAAAAGCTCCCCGGCCTCCTCCGTGGTCTCCTCGTCCAGGATGGACGCGCCGGGCGTGGCCAGGCAGGCAAGGAAGGCGGCGTACGGGTATTCCAGCGTAATGCTGAACTCCTCGTCGCTGATCACCCGGAACCCGGCCAGCGCATCGCTTTCGCCCCGGCGCAGCGCCTCCGCGCCCTTGATCGCGATCACCGCGTCCCGGTTGCAGGCGTCTGGATGCGTCAGAAGGCGTTTGAAGGAGTACAGCACATCGGATGCCGTCAGCGCCGCGCCGTTGCTGAAGCGCACGCCTTCCTGCAGGCGGAAGGCATACGTCAGGCCGTCCTCCGATATATCCCATTCCTTCGCAAGCGAGGGACGGACATGGGTGACGCCGCTTTCGTCCACGCCGATCTCCGTCAGGCGGTCGAACACATTGAGCGGGATCGTATAGAACGACGACGTGCACTGCGGATCGAGCGTATCGGGATCGTCGTCCACCAGCGACAGATAGCGGCCGCCGGCGGCGCTCTGCGGCTCGTCCCCGTCTCCTCCCTTTTTCGCGCAGGAGGACAGGGACAGGCACAGCAGCAGCGCAAGCGCGATCCCGCACACTCTTTTCAGGCTCATCCCGCTCCCTCCCGATCAAAAAACAAACCGTGACGCAAACGCTTTTTTCTTCACATATAGAATCAGATATTTTATTATATCATAAAAACGTACCGATGGAAGCATTCGCCCGAAAAAAAGACGCAATACAATAAATAACGCGTCTTTTTGGCGAATCTGACTATTTGTGAGAATTTAGTATTGTATCCTGAGCCAAATTGTGGTATATTATAAGTTGTGTGGAAAAAAACGCATTCCACAGCGCGAAAAAAACGCGCATTACCTTTTGAAAGGAAGCATATTTATGAAAAAGGTTATTTGCAAGGTCGAATATGATACCGAGACCTCCGAGCTGATCCAGAAGAAGTCCTTCGGCTCCTTCGGCGATCCCGCCGGCTATGAAGAGTCCCTGTACAAGACCCAGGACGGCAAGCTGTTCCTGTACGTCAACGGCGGCGAAGCTTCCCCCTATCCCGAGGAAGCCATCAAGCGCATGTCCGCCGCCAAGGCCAAGGAGTGGCAGGAAGCCTGATCCTTCCCTTGCGCACCCTCATCCCCTATCCGCAGGGGATGTTTTTTTGTCATTCGTTCCAAACAGAAAACAGCATCGCTTCCAAATTTCATCTGTTCGCGTTCTAAGAGCCATGATGCGAAGGGTGAAATAAGAGCAGGGAAGGAAACGTTCGAGCGCTGCTCGCTCTCGAGCTCTTCGCCAGGGGACTTCTGCATCCGAGGCCTTCCGGCCCGTTTCTCGCTGTTCGCTTGCGCTGGCCGAAGGCCAGGATTATCATCCCAAGGGAAGATTTTCCGGGCGCTCGAAACCCCTGGACCC
>CACWLY010000120.1 GCA_902761825.1 uncultured Eubacteriales bacterium | reverse complement strand
CCCGGGACCTTTTAGGCCTCGGGTGTTTTTGGTTTGTTTTTCCTTTTTGGCTGGCTTTTTCGCATTTTAAAGGGCCATCTCTTAATGAGACAGCCCCTTATTTTGTGCGCGGGAAGGGAATCAGAACCCGGCGATGACGTCGGCGTTCAGCTCGCGCAGCACGGCGGCGGCCAGGCGCGCGGCGTTTTCGAGGTCGGCGCAGGAGGCGAAGCCGTACTGCGAATGAATATAGCGGACGGGCACGCCGATGACGATGCAGGGCACGCCCAGATTGGACAGATGGATGGGCGCGCCGTTGGTGGAGCCGCCGGAGCGCACGCCGCTCTGCACGGGAATGCCCAGCTTTTCGCCCAGATCGAGGGCGAAGCGCTGGAAGCGGGGATGCGTGATCATGCGCCTGTCGATGAAGCGCAGCATGGGTCCTTTGCGGATAGCGGTCTGCACCATATAGGAGGGAGCGCAGGTATCGTCGGCGGGGCAGCCCTCGAAGACGATGGCGATATCGGGCTTCACGCGGTTCGCGGTCACCTGCGCGCCGCGGGTGCCGACCTCCTCCTGGCAGGCCCACGCGCCGACCACGTTGACGTTCAGCGTATCGGCGCTGATCTCATCCAGCGTTTTCACGATGGCGGCGCAGCCGAGGCGGCAGTCGAAGGCCTTGCCGATCATCAGGTCGTGGGCGGCGTCGTAGGAGAAGCGCACGTCGGGAACGACGGGCTCGCCGATGCGGACGTGATAATCGCGTATGGCTTCCTCGGCTGAGGACGCGCCTACGTCGACGCTCATGTTTTCCATGTCCAGATTGTCCTGCTCCCCGGCCTTGAGATAATGGGGCGGCGTGGTGGCGGTAATGCCCGGGATATATTCGCCCTGGGCGTTGCGCACCAGCACCCGGTGCCCGGCGACGCCGGCCTTGACCCAGTTGCCCAGCGGCAGGAAGCGCAGCGTCCCGTCGGGCTTGACGGCCTGCACCATAAAGGAAACTTCATCGGTGTGCGCGTCCAGCTGCACGGTGGGCAGCCCTTCCCGGTTTCCGCTGCGGAAGCAGTACAGGTTGCGCAGTTTGTCTTCTTCCACGCGCCCGTACCGCGCCGCGTAGGGCCGCAGGGCGTTGACTACTTCATCCTCAAAGCCGGAAGCTCCCGGCGCGTTTGAAACGGCTTCGGTCAGGGTCAGCAGCGCTTTTCTGTCCATATCGCAGATGCTCCTTTGATCATATTTTCAGATTGTATACAGTATAGCATCGGAACCCCGATAAATCAATGCGTCCGCTTCATAAAAAAAGATCCCGGCCTGGGCCGGGGTTTATTTTTTATACGCTGATTCCGTTTTCAAACCGCTGGCGAACGGCCATGATGGAATCCTTGTAGCGGCTGCGGATGGTGTACAGATAGCTGTAATCCACCGAGCCGTTCGGGCGTATCACGCGATAGCGGGTCATGGTGTATTTGCTGCGGTCCTGCAGGATCGGGATGTCTTCCGAAATCACCTCGGCCATCACGCGCGTGCGGATGCGGCTCATCTGCAAATGCCCCGACTGCCGAAGCTCGAATATGCCCAGCGTCCCCGCCGGGTATACGCGCGTGATCGTGATGCGGTCGCGCTCGACGCGCACCTGATCCAGGTCCCGCGCGGAAGCGCGCGTCAGCAGCGGCTTCAAATCCCTGTACAGGCGGCTGCCGCGCAGGGCGTCCATCCGGTACAGCTCCTTCTGCCGTTCCCTGCGGTAATAGGCCAGCATGAAAAGCGCGGCGATCAGCGCGACAGACAGCACGAAATAAGCCAAAGATGGCATTATAAATCGCCTCACTTTCCACAATATATTGCATATTTTATCATTCTATATCCACAATTTCAACTGTATATAGTAGAATTCGACAAATTGTAACACTAATTTTAAAAGCCGAAATAAATACGACACGAACGCGCAAAAAACGGCGAATTTGGTCGAAAAAAAGGGTCCCGATGACGGAGCCCGGAAACGAATATGAAGAAAAGTCATGAAAAAAACACGATTGAGGATAGAAAAAACGGGAAAAAAAGCGGCAGCACAGGCCCAATACAGGCGCGTCCGCCGCAAGGACGGCGCGCCAAAGACCGGCGCGGCTTTTCCGGCGGGAAAACGACCTGCAATTCCGATGTATTCGCCCGCCGCGCCCGGCAGATAATAGACCGGGAGGTGTTGCGCTTGCTGACCATTTTTTGCCGGGCGATCCTGCTGTACTGCTTTTCCGTTGCCGCCATGCGGGTCATGGGCAAGCGGCAGATCGGCCAGCTGCAGCCCTATGAGCTGGTGTCGGCCATCCTGATCGCCGATCTGGTGTCCGAGCCCATGAGCGGGGCCGAAACGCCGCTGCTGTACGGCATCGTGCCGGTGCTGGCCCTGGTGCTGATGCACAGCCTGTTCGGCCTGCTGGGCATGAAAAGCCCGGGCTTCCGGCGGCTGATCAACGGCAGCGCGCGCGTGCTGATCCGGGACGGAAGCATCCAGTACGATACGCTGCGGCAGGTGTGCATGCCGATATCCGACCTGATGGAAACGGTGCGCGCATCGGGCATACTGAGCATCGGCGACGTGGAAACGGCGGTGCTCGAAACCAACGGCACGCTCAGCGTGTTTCCCCGGGCGGAAGCGCGGCCGGCCAGCGCCGGGGAGCAGGGGATCAGCGCGCCGGAGGAGGCGCTTCCGCTCGTGCTGATATCGGACGGCGAGCTCAGGCGGTCGGAGCTGGACGGCGCTGGGATCGACGAGCAGGCGCTGCTGCGCTTTCTGCGCGGCCAGAAGATCGCGCGGCCGGAGCAGGTGCTCCTTTGCGCCCTGGACAGCAAGGGAACGGTGTTTTTACAGCTGCGCGGAAAGGACCAAAAAGCCCGCCGCGTGCCGTGGAAGGAGATGAGCGCGTGCGCCGATGCGTGATCGTCAGCATCGCGATCCTGGTTTTCATCGCGCTGGTGGGCGGCGCGTGCGAAGGCTATAACGCCGGCATCGCGCGCCGCTACGGTGACGGGCTGCGGCTGCTTGGCGCGGCCCTGGGGGAGAGAAGGTGGCGCGAGGCGCGGCTCGACGCCGAGCGCATTGCCGCGCGCTGGGAAAAGGAGATGCCGTGGATACAGCTGTGGGTCAACCATGCCGAGACCGACGCGGTCACGCATGCCCTGCGCGCGCTGCAATCGTCGATCGGGGAGGAGGATCATCTGTCGGCCATGCTGTATTATGACGAGTGCGTGGAAAATTTTGCCCATCTCCGCCACCGGGATGCATTTACATTGAAAAACATATTGTGATATAATACATGAACCGGCTTTTTTGCCGGGATTATCGAAGGAGCTTGTACGATGACGGACAGAAAGAAAATCTGGACGGTGCCCAATGTGCTGACCATGATCCGCATGGCCCTGATCCCCGTCTATTGGGTGCTGATGATAGGATATGAGCTGAACTACTGGGCGCTCGCCGTTTTCGTGGTCGCCGCGCTGACCGACATGCTGGACGGCTTTCTGGCCCGCAAGTACCACCAGATCACCGATTTCGGCATGCTGATGGACCCGCTGGCCGATAAGCTGATGACGCTCTCGGTCATGGCCACGCTGCTGATCCGCGGCATGATCTCCTGGGAGCCGCTGGCGCTTCTGGCTGGCAAGGAGTTCATCATGCTGCTCGGCGGCCTGCTGCTGTTCAACCGCAAGATCGTCGTGCATTCGCTTTTCATCGGCAAGTTTGCCCAGACCTGCCTGTGCGTATCGCTGATCCTCAGCTTTTTCGCCGACGAGTTTGAAAACCTGAGCATCCAGCCCCATACCGCCATTTTGTGGATCGGCGTGGGCGCGGCGTACACCGCTTTGGTGTTCTATATCAATACCGTCGTCCGCCAGCTGCGCGGCGTAGAAACCATTTACGATAAACGGGAAGAATAATATACGTTATTGGAGGAAAAAGACCATGCCGGACAAGAAAACCTATTACATCACCACCCCCATCTACTACCCCAGCGGCAACATGCATATCGGCCACACCTATACCACCGTGGCCGCCGATACCATGGCCCGCTTCAAGAAGATGCAGGGCTATGATACGTATTTCCTCACCGGCCTGGATGAGCATGGCCAGAAAATAGAAAAAAAGGCGCAGGAAGCCGGCGTGACGCCGCAGGCGTACGTCGACGAGATCGCCGAGGCCACCAAAGACCTCTGGAAGCTGATGGATATTCAGTATGACGATTTTATCCGCACCTCCGAAGAACGGCATATGCGCGTCGTGCAGAAAATCTTTAAACAGTTCTACGATCAGGGCGATATCTACAAGGCCGAATACGAAGGCATGTACTGCACGCCCTGCGAGAGCTTCTGGACCGCCACGCAGCTGGTGGACAAGGATGGGGAAAAGGTCTGCCCCGACTGCGGCCGCCCCTGCCAGCCCATGAAGGAGGAAAGCTATTTCTTCCGCATGAGCAAGTATCAGGATTGGATGATCCGCTACATCGAGAAGCATCCCGATTTCATCCAGCCCGCCAGCCGCGCAAACGAAATGCTCAGCAACTTCCTGCGCCCCGGCCTGCAGGATCTGTGCGTGAGCCGCACCAGCGTCAAATGGGGCGTGCCGGTGGATTTCGACCCCAAGCACACCGTGTACGTGTGGATCGACGCGCTGAGCAACTATATTTCCGCCCTGGGCTACATGACCGATCACGACGCGCTGTTCCGGAAGTACTGGCCCGCCGACGTGCACCTGGTGGGCAAGGAGATCGTGCGCTTCCACACCATTTACTGGCCCATCATGCTGCACGCCCTGGGGCTGCCCCTGCCCAAGCAGGTGTTCGGCCACGGCTGGCTGCTGTTCGGCATGGATAAAATGAGCAAATCCAAGGGCAACACCGTGTATCCCGGCCCCATCGTGGCCCGCTACGGCGTGGATACCCTGCGCTATTACCTGATGCGCGAAATGCCATTCGGCGCGGACGGCAACTATACCAACGAGTCCTTCCTCACCCGCGCCAACGCCGATCTGGCCAACGACCTGGGCAACCTGGTCAGCCGCACGGTCGCCATGATCGAAAAGTACTTTGACGGCGTCGTGCCCGCGTGGGACGAAAACGCCGTGGACGCGGAGCTGGATCTCCCGCTGCGCGATCACTGCGCGGCGCTGCCCGCCCTGGTGGAGGAGCAGATGAACAAGCTGCAGTTCTCCCAGGCGCTGGTGGAGATCTGGAAGGTGATCGGCGAGTGCAACAAGTATATCGACGCCACGCAGCCCTGGGTGCTGGGCCGCGATCCCGAAAAGCGGGGCCGCCTGGGCAACGTGCTGCTGACGCTGGCCGAGTGCATCCGCTTCGTGGCCGTGCTGATCGGCCCGGTGATGCCGCATACCCCGGCCCGCATCTTTGAGCAGCTGGGCGTGACCGACGAGGGCCTCAGGACCTGGGAAAGCCTGTCCCGTTTCGGCCTGCTGCCCGCGGGCGTCAAGGTATGCAAGGGCGACGCGCTGTTCCCGCGCCTGGACGTGAAGAAGGAGCTGGAAGCGCTGGCCGCCGAAAAGAAGGCGGAACAGAAAGCCGCGCCTGCGCCCAGGAAAGAGGAGAAGAAGGAAGCCAAAAAGGCCGAGCTCCCCGAGGGCTGCGTCAGCATCGACGAGTTCTTCCGCTGCAAGCTGCGCGTGGCGAAGGTGATCGGCTGCGAGCGCGTGCAGAAATCCGAAAAGCTGCTCAAGTTCGACCTCGATCTGGGTACCGAGCGCCGCACCATCCTGAGCGGCATCGCCAAATTCTACGAGCCCGAATACCTCGTGGGCAAAAACCTCGTGATCATCGCCAACCTGCCGCCCCGCAAGATGATGGGCATCGAAAGCAACGGCATGATCCTCTCTGCCGTGCAGGAAAAAGAGGACGGCAGCGAGTATCTGCGCGTGCTGACCGTGGACGGGGATATCGCTCCCGGCAGCGAAGTGGGCTGAGCGGAAAGCATCCCCAAATAAAACGAAATCGCATAACACACGCTGAAGCTCCCCCGCGCTGCGGGGGAGCTTCAGCGTGTCGGCAAAGACCCCGGGATGCATCGAAGGGCCGCAGCCCTTCGATTGTAATCCGCAGGGGCCGAAGCGCCCGGAAAACAGTCCGGTGGACTGTTTTTAGCGAAGGCCGGGCGG
>CACWLY010000119.1 GCA_902761825.1 uncultured Eubacteriales bacterium | reverse complement strand
GGTCAACGTAGCGCTGCTACGCCTCCCTCCATTCAGCTTAGCCAGGGCGAAAAATCCATCCCAAATCTGATAATCTTTTATACTGAGAATAGTATAAATAACAGGATTACACATGGCCCTGTCCGTTTGACCCTTGATCAGACGAAAAGCGGTTATAAAGAACGAGAGGAAAAAAGCCGAAAAACAGGCTCGGCTGATTCCCTCTCGTTTGTTTTACGTTTCCGTTCGCGTCCCTGTGCGTCAGCGCTCGGCTTCCTCCAGCAGGCCGAGCAGCTTTTCATAGGTGACCGAACCCGCGAGGTTGTAGATCACCTCTCCGCGGGTATTGAGCACGACGGTCTGGGGCAGGGTGGGGGAGCCGCCCACGAGGGCGAAAAAGGAGCCGTCCTCGTCGTCCACGGCAAAATCGAGCGACCAGCCCTTATCGGCGAGGTATTCCGCCACGTCGTCGGTCACCAGGCCGGAATGCACCGCGAGGACGCGCGCCTCGGGATGCTCGCGCAGCAGGCGGTCAAAATAGGGCAGCTCCTTGACACACGGGCCGCAATAGGTGGCCCACAGGTTGATAAAGACGGGCTTTCCGACGGCGTCCGCCAGCCGGAAGCTGCCGCCGCCGAGCGTATCGACGGAGAAATCCGGCAGGCGCTCGCCCAAGGCGTATCCAACGGACGCCGCGCCGTCCCCGGCCCGCGGCGTATCCGAGGCCGCGGGGCTGAGCAGATTGAACCAGATCAGGGCGGCGGCCAGCACGGCGAGCGCGGCGGCCCAGGCAGCGCGGCGGGCGCGCTTTGACGGGGCTTTTCCGGGCGCGATCAGCGGGCGGTTTCCGCATACCATCGATATCGCGCCCTGGCCGCATACATGTACGCACCGGCCGCACTGCACGCATTCGCGGTCGCCCACGCGCCGCACGTCGATTTCACAGAAGCGCACGCACGCGCCGCAACCGCTGCACTTGCCCGCGTCCACGCGCATGCCGGTGAGCGCGATCCTGTTGAACAGCCCGTAAATCGCCCCCAGCGGGCACAGGAAACGGCAGAAAGCCCGGTAACAGAACACGCAGGCCAGGGTGATAAGCACCAGTATCACGTATTTCCGGGTAAAATACAGGCCGAGCATGGAAAAAAGGCTGTCGTTGCCCGGGTTTGCCAGCAATCCGACCGCGCCTTCCAGCGTGCCCGCCGGGCAGATATACTTGCAGAAGCCGGGCACAGGCAGATCGTACCGAAGGGCGTACCACAGCGGGACCGCGCCCGCGAACACGATCAGCACGCCGTATTTCAGCCAGGAGAGCGCCCGCGTGATCCGGCTTTTCCCGATCTTCGGCGTGGGGATTTTATGCAGCAGCTCCTGCGCCATGCCCATCGGGCACAGCCAGCCGCAGACCGTGCGCCCCAGCGTGAGCCCGAAAAGCAGGAGAATGCCAAGAATATACCATCCGGCGCGCTTTCCGGAGGCCGCCAGCGCGTTCTGCAGCGCGCCGAGCGGGCACGCGCCGATCGCCCCGGGGCAGGAATAGCAGTTGAGCCCGGGCACGCAGAGCGCCTTCGCGTTCCCCGTGTAGATCTTTCCCTGTATGAACCCTTTCAGGTTGGCGTTGTACAGCAGCGCGGCGTAAAGCTGTATCAGCCGCCGCTTTGACGGCCGGAACGCCGCCCGACGTTTTTTGATATCAGCCAAGCCCAACACACTCCGTACAGATATTGATCGCCTTGTAGAGCACATCCCGCATGCCGCCGTTCAGGATACCGGCCAGGATGCAGAGAACGGCCGCGGCAAATAAAAAGGCGCGGATCAGCGTTTTCCGGCGCTCCGGAAGCGGCGTCAAGCGCTCCGGCGCGTCCGCGATCCGGCGGGGCCGCGTCCCCTTTACGCCCAGCAGCGCGCCCGCGGCGGCCAGTCCCGACACCGCGATCAGCAGCGGCAGCGCAGGCCGCAGGGCCCGCGCCGCCTTTTCGCGCGTATATAGCCATTCGCCGCCATCCGCGCCCCGCGCGCAGATCCGCAGCGCTCCGAGCGCCAGCGCGGCGCACAAAAGCACGCACAGCAGCGCTTCGGTCCAAAGAAAAATCCGTTTCCAGTTCATCGTTTTCTCCGCCGCCCAGAGGGCCGTTATTCGAGTGGCAGGCCGTCCGCGATATCGACGACGCCGGTCTGCAGGAAGCTTTGCGGCAGGTTCTGCATTTCACCCACGGGCTTGGGATAGATCAGCTTTTTGAACACGCGCTGCCGGTCGGCCTCCTCGGTCAATTCGTATGGCCGGTAATCGCCCTTTCCCGTGGTGACGCAGGGGATCACGCGCAGGCGGCTGAGCGTCGGGCCGCCGTCGCTTTTTTCATATTCCAGCTGGAAAATGCCGGTATCCCGGTCCACCTTGGAGGACATGGTGCCGAAGGTGAAATTGCCGGTGGAATACAGGATGACGCCGCCGTGATACAATTGCACCGGCTGCAGCACGTGCGGATGATGGCCCCACACCACGTCCGCGCCCAGATCGATGACGCCGCGGGCGAAGCCGAACTGCCAGGATTCGGGCATCGCGTGGGTTTCCTTGCCCCAGTGCAGCGAGACCACCACCAGATCGCAGCCCGCGCCCCTGAGCCTTTCGATGCGCTCGCCGATCAGCCGCAGGTCGCTTTCCTGCGGGTAGGTGAAGCCCAGCGCGCCGATGGTCACGTCCCTGACCCGGGCCATGATCATCCGGTCCTGTCCCTGGGTTTTATTGTTCACATACACGCTTCCGAAATGCGCGAAGCCGATGGCGTCCAGCGCCGCCATGGTATCCAGGTAGCCTTCCACGTTGAAGTCGAAGCAATGGTTGTTGACGGTGTTCACCGCGTCCACGCCCGAATGCAGCAGCGCTTTGGCGTAGCGCGGCGCGCCGCACAGCGGGAACATTTTGTCCAGATGCTTCGTGCGCTCGGTGAACACCACTTCCAGGTTGGCAAAGGTGAAATCGTCGGCGTCCAGGTATTCGCGCACAAGTGAAAACGGCCAGTCCATCCCGTTGTGATCCAGCATCCAGGTATAGCCGTTTTCCTCGCCTTTGTTCTGTATGGCTTCGCCTATGCTGCAATCCCCAACAAAGGAAAGCGTAAGCGTTTCGCCGCGCGCCAGACACGGAAGCATGAAAAGCAGCGCCATGAGCGCGCAAACGCCCTTTCTCATCAGTCTCACCCTCCGCCGATTGATACCGCTATTATACCGGAGGGGCCTTCCGAATGTCAATCGCGCGCTTCGCCCCGTTTCAGCCCCGGCGCGGAACGAAAAAGTGTTGCTCAGAGCGGGATATCAGGGTATAATGAGTTTATTCCCTGACAGGACAAGCCTTGTTTTCCGAAGTCCGCGCCGCACGCGCCGGTGGTAACAGCGTTAATGTTCACAACCCAAATAGTTCAGACGCCGTCCTGGATACATAAGCGAAACGGAAGGAGACAGAAAGATGTCCCTGGATTATGCCGAGAATATTTTCCAGCTGCTTGCGGGTATGGCTGCGCTGCTGCTGTGCCTGGTCCGCTGGATCAGCCATAAGCGCAAAGAATGGATGCTTGCCGTTGCCGCTTTCCTCTGTTTTCTTCTCGGATCCTATTACTGGACGGGGTACCTGATCATCTGGGGGCATGATCCGGACAGCACGGGTATTCTGGCCTACGTCGGTTGCAACATATCGTTTATAATCCTGCTGGCGCTGGGTTTCCTCCTGAAAAGCCCTGCGGAGCGTCGGTATTTCCATCCGCTGATGCTCCTGCCCATTCCCCTGAACATCTGGCAGCTTATACTATTCTCAATCTAAAATCTTATCATCTTTGGGTGTCTTGGTCAACGTAGCGCTGCTACGCCTCCCTCCATTCAGCTTAGCCAGGGCGAAAAATCCATCCCAAATCTGATAATCTTTTATACTGAGAATAGTATAAGGAGACGGAACCATCTGTGATCCGGATAAGCTGAAGGAAAACATATGATCCGCCGCGAAGAACCGGTCACAAACGAAGCGGCAGACGGAAACGGCGCGAAAAAAGAGTTCTTCCAAAGGACATGGGAGAAGCTCCCAGCGTTTCGTCATTCGCTTGATATATGCATATTTATTCAGCACAAGGCTATCCTTGTGCCCGTTGTTTTTTTGGAAGTCCCCTGACGATCAATCCGCCATGATACAATGCGTGAAGGGCGGAATTACTCCCTGCACCGCACGGCATCGGCGTAGAAGGCGTTCATTTCGGCTTCGGTGGGGAAAACGCCCACGAACATGCGGTTGCCCATCGCGCCGCTGAGCGCGTCGGGAATGCGCTCGACCATGCGCAGCTGGCCCGAATAGCGGGCGATCAGCTCCTCGTCTCCGAGCTCGAAGGGCTTGCCGTCGCGGCGTCCGGCGAAGGCGCAGAAATAGTGCTCGCCCTGCGGCTTGGTGGAATGGTCGAAGGCGATCATGTCCGCCCAGATCTTGTACACGTCGGTGCTGTTGGCATAGTTCATCATATCGGGCGAGAACCCGCCGCACGGGCGCATATTGACCTCCAGCGCGACGACGTCGCCCTTTTTGCCCATATGCTGGTCGCAGGTGAGGCGGAAGAACTCAAAGTGCACGAAGCGGCTCTTCACGCCGAAGCTCCTGACCGT
The DNA here is from genome assembly GCA_902761825.1 of uncultured Eubacteriales bacterium. Taxonomy (GTDB): domain Bacteria; phylum Bacillota; class Clostridia; order Christensenellales; family Aristaeellaceae; genus SFMI01. Next base: position 5,353 of record CACWLY010000119.1, on the reverse strand, counting down.
GCGGCGTCCGGCGTCGCGCACGTCCTCGGCCAGGTCCTTGACGATATAATACAGCGAGTTGTCGTTGTTGTTGACGATATCCATGATGGACATGGGCGTCACGTTGCCCGTTTCAAAGATCGGGTTGCCGTTGCTGTCGATGATGGCGTCGTAGCTGTTGACCTCGGCGGTGATGAATTCCTCCATGATATACCGCTCGTCGGGATCGCGCTCGGAGAGGAACTGGCCCAGCTCGCATTCGTCGTCCAGCTTGTAGGTATGGCTCGCGCCGACGCCGTTGTCGGGCTTGACGATCACGGGGAAGCCCACCTCGCCGATGAACTGCATGCAGCCGTCGAAATCGTCCACGATATGATACCGCGCCGTGCGGATGCCCGCGCGCTGGTAGTATTCCTTCATGCCGCTCTTGTACTTGATGCGTGCAAGGTCGCTCACCTGCCAGCCGCTTGCGATATGGAAATCGGTGCGCAGCATCGCGTCGCGCTCCAGCCAGTATTCATTGTTGCTCTCCAGCCAGTCGATGCGCCCGTAGCGGTAGATGAAGAAGGCTACCGCGCGGTAAACCTCATCGTAGTTTTCCAGGCTGCCGACCTTGTAATACTCGTCCAGGCTGCTCCACAGCTCGGGTGACAGCTGATCGTAGGGCTGATCGCCGATGCCCAGCACGCGCAGGCCGTTGGCCTTCAGCTCCTTGCAGAAGCGCCAGTAGTTTGTCGGAAAATTGGGAGAAATAAAGATAAAATTCTGCATAAGATCCGCTCCTTGTCAATCCAGTAAATGCGGCACATGATACTGCACCTGCTTATACCACCAGTCCCAGTCGTGGGCGCAGTCGCTTCCCCATACGTCCACCCAGACCTGAATGCCCTTCCGGTTGCAGATATCGCCGACGCGGAAGGTGGTCTCGGGCACTTCCCAGGGGCCGGTGCCCACCACGATGATGCCGCGGTTGTTGTTGTACCGCGCGATGTAGGGATGGTCGTCCGGCATGCCCGCCAGGTAATCGACCGGGCTGTTCAGGTACACCAGATCGTCCATGTAATCGCCGAAGCCGTAGCTTGCCGTATAGATGCCGCTGAGCGCCAGCAGGCCGTCGAACAGGTCGGGACGGCGGAAATAGAGGTTGGCCGCGTGCGTCGCGCCAAGCGAGCAGCCGAAGGCGATGACGCCGGGATAGCCGGTCCAGCCGTTGCGGGCGTTGACCATATCCCGGATAAAGGGCACGGCCTCGTCGAATATGAATTTCATCCACTGCTCGTGCCGCTCGATGCGCCAGCGGGGATCGGCCCCGGTATTGCTCCAGGTCTCCTGATCCAGGGTGTCGATGGAGAACACCATCACCCGCCCGTTGTCGATCCAGGGCGCCCACACGTCGGTCATATGGAAGTTTTCAAAATCGTAAAACCGGCCGTTCTGGCAGGGGATAAACAGCACGGGTCGTCCCGCGTGGCCGTACACCTTCATTTCCATATCCCGGCCCAGCGCCGGGCTGTACTCCTTGAAATACTGGGTTTCCATTCGTATCACTCCCTGTCGTAAAACAAAATCGGCATGAAGAAGGGGATCTGCTCCTCCCAGCAGGCCTCGCAGTGCTCGCCGTTGGGCACCAGGCGGCTGGTCAGAAGCACGCCCTTTTCCATCAGCGCGCGCCCCGTATCCATAAAGCAGCGCAGCATGCCCTTGTGATTGCCCATTTCGCGCTGCCCGTAATCCATGTACGCCACGGTGCCCGGGGCGATCCGCGCGCGTTCGATCAGCGGCTTCATCTGCCCGCGCACCAGCCATACCGAGGGCGACAGCGCCGCCGCGCGGCTGAACACCCGGTTGTACGCGGTGACGGCGTACAGGCTCATGAGCCCGCCCATGCTGCTGCCCGCGATCCAGGTGGTTTCCCGCCCGGGAAGGGTGGGGTAGCGGGCGTCGATCACGGGCTTGAGCTTTTTCACCATCCAGTCCATGAAGCGCTTGCCGCGGCCCTTTACGCTGCCGAACTGCGCGTCCTCAAAATCGAAGGGCGAGTATTCGCACAGCCTGCCGTTGGGCTGCCGGTGGTTGCAGTCCACCGCCACCACGATCAGCGGCGTATGCTCGCCGTCCAGGTATTCGCCCATTCCCCAGCTTTTGCCGTAGGTGGCGTCCTCGTCAAAAAATACGTTGTGCCCGTCGAACATGTACAGCACGGGGAATCGCGTCTCCGGGTCTTCCTGCGCCTCTTCCGGCAGATATACGTACACCGTGCGGAGCCTTTTTCCGCCCATCACGGGGATTCCCCATTTTTCGATCATCGCGGCACCGTCCCGAAATTATCATTGTAACGCTTTCAGTTTATCACACCCCCCGTTCCGAGACAAGAGAAAAAGCCCGCGAATTCTGCTTTTTTGACGTTTTTTGCGGCGGAAAAAAGATATGATAAGACAAGGATTATCGATTGACATGAACGCCCGTTAATCTTATAATACAATATTGATGCAAACTGTTGCGTTTTATACGCACGCCTACACAATACGCACAGGAATGAGAGGAAAACAATGCGTAACGACAACCAAAGGAACATCCGTCGGAACGCTAAGCGCCATATCGCCGCGCTGCTGGCCGGATTGATCGCGTTCGCCGGCCTGAGCGTCCCCGTATCCGCGGAGGACGAACAGAGGCTTTTGATCTGCGGAAAGGAAGAGCACGCGCACACGTACGCCTGCTATGCCCGGGAGCTCGTATGTCAGCTGCCGGAGGAAGCGCCCAGGATCGTCACGTGGCGCGAGTACACGGCTTCCTTCGCCCCGCATGAGCACAGCGACGCCTGCCTGGACGCCGACGGGCAGATCATCTGCGGATACGCGGCCGGCGAATACATTCACAGCCATAACAAATGGTGTTACGACGATCAGGGCAAGGCGGTCTGCGGCCTGCAGGAAACCGGAAGCGGACACCGGCACACCGACGACTGCTTTGTCGAACGCGGCGTGCTGGTATGCGGGCGGCAGGAAGACCCCGGCCATACGCATACCGACGCCTGCTATACCGACATCATGGATCACGTGTGCGGCCTGGAGGAAGGCCCGGGCCATACCCATGGCCCCGAATGCTATGCCGAAAGCCGCTGGCTGATCTGCGGGCTGGAGGAAAACGACAGCCATACGCACGGCGAAGCGTGCTATGAAAAGACCGAAGAGCTGATCTGCGGCCTGGAAGAAAAGCCCGCGCACATCCATACGAAGGATTGTTACGGCCTTGCGCGCCGTTTGACCTGCGATCAGGAGGAACGCCCGGGGCATACGCATACCGCCGGATGCTACGCGCTGCGCAAGGAGCTGAACTGCGAGCATGAGAATGACGCCGCGAACGCTCCGGAAGCCGCGGCGCACAGGCACAGCGAGGAGTGCTTCACGCTTATCAGCGTGAACGGCGAGCAGCGGAAGGCCGCGACGTGCGGCTTCACCGAAACGCCCGTGTTCGTCAGCACAGAGGACTGCTGGACGACGTACGAGGCGGCCATCGTCGGGCATACGCATACCGACGCCTGCTACGCCGTTTCCGATCTTCCCGTCTGCGGGCTCGAAGAGCACACGCACACGGAGGAATGCTATGCGCCCGCGTCCGATCCGGCGGACGCCGAAGAAGCATCGCAGCCGGCCGGAGAGCCGACCGGAGAGCCGGCGGACAGCGGTGAAGCGGACGCCGAAGAAGCGCCCGGAGAAGAAGCGGCCCCCGAGGAAGAGCAGCCCGAAGAAGCGGCCCCCGAGGAAGAGCAGCCCGAAGAAGCGGCCCCCGAGGAAGAGCAGCCCGAAGAAGCGGCTTCCGAGGAAGAGCAGCCCGAAGAAGCGGCCTCCGAGGAAGAGCAGCCCGAAGAAGCGGCCTCCGAGGAAGAGCAGCCCGAAGAAGCGGCCTCTGAGGAAGAGCAGCCCGAGGAAGCGCAGCCCGGGGAAATCGCCTATACGGACGGCTTCCTTGCCGTCGAAGGCCCCGATTACACCGTGACCGCCGCCTACGGGCCCGAGGCGCGGCTGCCCGCGGATACGCAGCTGCTTGTGCGCGAGATCGAGCCCGGCACCGAGGAATACGCCCGCTACTGCGGGCAGGCCAACGACACGTTCAGGGAAAACTGGAGAACCGTGGAGTACGCCCGTTTCTTTGATATTTCTTTCGTCAGCGGCGGTCAGCCGGTACAGCCCGCCGCGCCGGCCGACGTGCGGATCATCCTGAACCGCGTGCCCTCGGAAGGCGACGAAAGCCTGCAAACCGTGCATTTCGATTCGGACGGCATCAAAATTGCCGCCGATGCGGATAATCTGTAAACCCTTCAAGCTATCAGCAGAGGAGCATAAAAAATGAAACCGACAAGCACGCAAAATCAATCCCGTCTCCATCCCTTCAGCCTGATGCGGCGTCTGCAGGCGCTGCTGTTCGCGCTGATCCTGCTGCTGACCTCGACGGGCCTGCCCGCTGTCGCAGAGGACGACGCGGCGCAGCCCAATATCTACGGCATGGTGCAGACGCGCAAGCTGGAAAAAAAACAGTTGACCGCCAGCCTGAACGGCGACAGCATGATCAGCGTCACCTACGGACAGGCGGCGCAGATACCCGACGGGGCGCAGCTTGTGGTCACGCCGATCACGGACGAGGCCGCCTATGTACAGCAGGCCAAGAAAGATCTGAACGTGAAATCGGTGGATTTCGTTCAGCTGTTTGACATGGGCATCTATTACGACGGGGTCAAGATCGAGCCCGCCGACAAGGTGAAGATCAGCTTCCGCCTGACGGAGGATATGAAGCGCGACGGCGATCTGCGCATCGTCCACTTCCCCACTGATCCCGAGCCCATAACGTCTCAGGAAGCCGAAACCGCTCCGGCCGTCGCTTCCCAGAAAATGATGTCCGTCAAGGGAACGAAAGCTACTCCGATGACGGTTGAGCCGCAGGATGACGACGACGATCTGATGCCGGTGCAGGCGGCGTCCCTTGATACGCCTGTCACGGAAGAATTGAATCTGATATTGAATGAAGAGAATATAGTTTCTTTTGAAACCTATGGCTTCTCTGTTTTCGGCGTTTGCTATACGGTTGACTTTGAATACGTGGACGAGCAGGGCGAAACCCATACCTGGTCCTTCCCCGGCACGGGCAGCTATGCCATCGCGGACATCATGAGCGAAATCGGCGTCGAAGGAACGATCACCGACGTCCAGTTGGCGCGCACCATCGACGAAGGCGGCGCGGAGAACGCGCTGTACCTCAGCGACGACCACACCGAGTTGGTCAGCGACGTGGCGTTCCAGGATACGTTTGAATTGACCGTAAGGGTTCAGCAGACGATCGAAGAAAGGATCGTTGAAAAGACGTATGTCATTGTGGTGAC
>CACWLY010000118.1 GCA_902761825.1 uncultured Eubacteriales bacterium | reverse complement strand
TCAACGTAGCGCTGCTACGCCTCCCTCCATTCAGCTTAGCCAGGGCGAAAAATCCATCCCAAATCTGATAATCTTTTATACTGAGAATAGTATGAAATGCAAAAACCCGGCTTGATCCGCGGATCGAAAAACGCCCCCGGCAAAGGGGCGTTTTTTTCATGCTGTTTTCGTTTTAAGCGCCATGATGCGTTTCGGAAACCCGGGAACCAGGTCAGAACGTCACGCCCTCGAAGCCCTGCCATACGTTTTTTCCGCTGTATTTCATGGCCGCAGCCTGCCCGCGCAATACCTTCAGCACCGGGAAGGCCATCGCCTCCTGCTCCATTTCTCCGGGATAGACATGGATCGGAGCGATCCAGCCGCAGCGTGCCCGGATCCCGGCGGCGATATCGTCAAACCGCATCAGGCCGCCGGTCAGCAGGATCGCGTCCACCTTTCCGCAGAGCACGGCGCTCATTGCGCCGATGCTCTTGCAGATCTGATAGATCATCGTATTCCAGACCAGCGTTGCTTTTTTGTCCCCCTGCTCCACCAGCGCGTGAACGGTATCGGAGTTTGACGTGCCGAAAAGGCTGACGAACCCGCCCGATCTCGAACACATCCGGCGTACATCGTCGAGGGAATGGGATTCCAGATAATCCAGCAGCTCGAGCACCGGCACACTGCCGATCCTTGTGGGAGCGAACGGGCCGTCACCGTCCGCGCCCATGGTGCCGTCTGTCATGCGGCCGTGATCATGCGCGCTGACGGTTACGCCGCCGTCGATATGGGCCACGATGAAATTGCAGTCCTCGTAACGCCGTCCGAGGGATTCGGCGTGAGCCTCCGCGACCGCCTTGGGGTTCAGCACATGGGAATGCGGCGTGCGATAAAGGCCGCGGATGCCCGTAAGGCGCGCGTAATCGCAGTATTCGTCGATATTGGTAGGGTTCAGCGTATAGGCCGGGCGATGGTAGGCCAGCGAGAATTTCCAGGCCAGCATGACGCCCAGCTTCGCCGCGTGCTCGCTTCCGCCGACGGCCGCCTCGGTGTCGTCATACAGCTTCTGATCGATGACCGTAACGCCGCTGGGCTGCGTGCAGGCGCTGCCGCCGCGGCCCACGAACACGTCGATTTCCGACGGATCGGTCCCTTCCTCTTTCAGCATATCCAATATGACCTGGTACCGGAAAGGCACCTGGTCGTTGACGTGCGGAAATTGCAGCAGTACCGGCGCGTCGTGAAACTGGCTTCTCTGGAAGAGCTCTTTTTCGTTCAGGAAAAGACTGATTTTGGTAGACGTCGAACCGGGGTTGATGATCAGCAATTTATACTTGTTTTCCATGGCATTATACGCTGCTCCACTGTTCATGAAGATTCTGCTTTTTTGAAAGACACCCGTCGCTTTTTCGGGGATCCTCTGTATGATAGCATGCGCGGCGTCTGAATTCAATGGATCGGGGGATTCTGCACAGCAAAAAAACGGAAAACGCCTCCGGCGCGGCCCGCCCTTAAGGCGCTACCCGATGGCACGTCTGATAAATCAGCAGGGCCAGCGTCCGGGCTTCTATATCGAAATCCCGCCGGATCCATTCGATGATCATATGAACGCTGCCCTGCATCAGGAAGCACAGCACATAGGGCTCTTCCTCCGACGCGCAGGAAACCGGAATATTGACCCGGGATTTTTCCAGCGTATGCTGAATAAAGCGGCTGCGGAAATCTTCGCTGCCCGCGTCGCAGAGCAGCGTACGGAACAGATCGGCATGCTCCCGGATATAGCGCAGGAAAGCCTCGATCAGTCCCGGCGCGTCGTCGGTGGGGCCGATGTTTCTGAGGTATTCCAGCGCTTTTTGCTGCACTTCGTTTTCCACGTCGGCAAGCAGCGCCTGCTGGTCGGTATAGTGCAGATAAAATGTGGTGCGGTTCAGGTCCGCCCGTTCGCAGATATCCTTGATGGTGATTTGACTGAACGGCTTTTCCCGCATCAGCTCTGTCAGCGCGGTTTTCAGCAGCAGGCGGGTCATCTGCGCGCGGCGATTGTTTTTGACTGCCATGTTTTTTCCCTCGCTTTTTCCGAAAAATTAGAAAATGTGTTTTATCCTCGACACATCCCGTGCGTCTGTCGATCTAACGACGTTTTACAATCATCTGCTGATTGTAATATCGACACGGTGTTGATATAATGATAACTGTTGAAGGACGGAATGTCAAGGAGTTTCAGGGGGAATGCGAAATGAAAGTATTCATGATCGGCGGAACGGGGCTGCTGGGAAGCGAAGCGGCGAGGGAACTGATCGCCCGGGGGCACGAGGTTTCCAGCATCGCGTTGCCGCCGCTGCCCACGGGCGCGGTGCTGCCGCCCGAAATGAAGATCGAATATGGCAACTATCTGGAAATGACCGACGACGAACTGCGCGCGCACCTGACAGGCTGCGAGGGCTTCGTGTTCGCCGCTGGCGTGGACGAGCGGGTGGAAGGCCCCGCGCCGATCTACGATCTGTATAAGAAATACAACATCGATCCCGTGAAGCGGCTTTTGAAGCTGTGCAAAGAATGCGGCGTCAGGCACGCGGTGATCCTGGGCTCCTATTTCTCCTATGCGGCGAAAAAGCGGCCCGAAAAGAAGCTGACGGAATACCATCCCTACATCCGCAGCCGCATCGACCAGGAGGAAGCGGCAATGGCTTTCGCGGGAAACGATCTGGATGTTTCGGTGCTGGAGCTGCCCTACATCTTCGGCACGCAGCCGGGCCGCAGGCCGGTCTGGGTGTTCCTGGTGGAAAACGTCATGAGCATGAAGAAGATCACCATGTATCCCAAGGGCGGCTCGACGATGGTGACGGTGCGTCAGGTGGGCCAGGCCGTCGCCGGCGCGTTGGAACGCAGTCGCGGCGGCAGGTGCTATCCCATCGGGTATTACAATCTGACCTGGAAGGAGCTGCTCGGGATCGTGCACAAATACCTGGGCTGCCCGGATAAAAAGATCGTCACCATTCCCCAATGGATGTTCGCCCTGGGCGGCAAAAAGATCATGAAGGAACAGAAAGCCAGGGGCATCCAGGGCGGGCTGCATATGGTGAAATTCGCCGATATCATGTGCTCCAACCTGTTCATTGATAAATCCGAGGGCTGCGCGGAGCTGGGCGTGACCGACGACGATATCGACGCCGCAATCGGGGATTCCATCCTGCTGTGCAAAGACGTGATCGAAAAGAAAACCCAGGTGCTGGGCATGAAGGGTGAATAACCATGAAAATTCTTTTGACCGGCGCGGCGGGTGGCATGGGGCTGGAAAGCCTCAGGCAGATGGCGGAGAATCAGGGAAGCTATCAGATCGTCGCGCTGGACCTGGATAACGAGCGCTGCCGGGAAAGGCTGAAGTCCTTTGCAAAGAATGGCAGGGTGCAGACGCTTTTCGGCGACCTGACCGACACGGCCTTTGCGGAAAAAGCCGTTCGGGGCTGCGACCTGATCCTGCACGTGGCGGCCTTTGTTTCGCCCGCCGCCGACTATCATCCGAAAAAGGCGATGGAGGTCAATTTCGGCGGCACGCGCAACCTGATCGAAGCCGTCAAAAGGCTGGGTCAGAACGATACCACGCGCTTTGTGTATATCGGCACCGTGGCCGAAACCGGCGACCGCATGCCGCCCATCCACTGGGGCCGGGTGGGGGACCCCATCAAGCCCAGCATGTTCGATTATTACGCCGTGTCCAAGATCGCGGCGGAACGGTACGTGATCGAAAGCGGCCTCAAGTATTGGGTCAGCCTGCGGCAGACCGGCATCATGGGCCCGGCCATGGCGAAGATCCGCGACGCCATCCAGTTTCACAACTGCCTGGACAACGTGCTGGAATACGTATCCGACCGGGACAGCGGCCGGCTGATGTGCCATCTGGCCGCCTATACCGAAAACGGCGCGCTGCCGGAGGAATTCTGGGGCCACATCTACAACATCGGCGGCGGGCCTTCCTGCCGGGTGGACACCTACACCATGTACAAGCTCATGTACGGGGAAATCGGCATCAAGAACATTGACTGCGTCATCGATCCCAAAGTCAACGCCACGCTGAACTTCCATGGCCAGTATTATCTGGATTCCGACAAGCTGGAAAACTATCTGCATTTCCGTTCCGACAGCATGCAGTATTTCTATGACGCTTATCTGAAAGAATTAGGCGCGGCCAAGCCCTTCGGCAAAATCATCTGCAAATTCCCCGGCGGGCAGAAGCTGATGGGCAGCATCATCAAAAGCACCTTCAAAAAGCTGCTGAACAGCGAGCACGGCACCAAACACTTCATCGACGCCAACATGGAGGATCACATCGACGCCTATTGGGGCAGCCGCATGCGCTGGGAAGCGCTCCCTGAAAAGGCCAGCCGGATGGATCACTTTACCGATTGGGACAAGGTCGTTCCCATCGATCACGGCTACGACGAAACGAAGCCCGAAAGCGAGCTGACGCTTGACGATCTGCGCGGCGCGGCGAAATTCCGGGGCGGCGAATGTCTGAGCGAATCCATGAAGCGGGGCGACTGGCAGACCAAGCAGACCTTCCGCTGCGCCTTCGGCCACACCTTTGAGGCAAGCCCCCGGCTGATCCTGGAGGGCGGCCACTGGTGCCCGGAATGCGAGCGCCGTAGCTGGAATTACGGGGCCCGCGCCAAGGTCGATCCCTTCTTCGCCCAGGTCTGGAATCCGCTGCACGACCCGGACGAAATGCGGGTATACCCCAAAGAAGTGACCGAACTGGACGTGTGATTTTCAAAACAAATTTAACAGATTCAGCACAAAATCGCATGACATCGCGGAGCGTTTGGGGTATAATACCATCAGGTATATTTCCCCAGGGAAAATTGAAGGAGGTTTCACTATGGCAGTCAATCGTTTCGTACTCAACGGCATGTCCTTCCACGGCCACGGGGCGATCAACGAGATCCCCGGCATTGTCGCGTCCAAGGGCTTCAAAAAGGCGTTTATTGCTTCCGACCCTGATCTGGTGAAGTTCGGCATCACTTCAAAGGTCACCGATCTGCTGGAGAAGAACGGCATCGCCTACGAGGTATATTCCAATATCAAGCCCAATCCCACCATTGAAAACGTGCAGCAGGGCGTGGACGCCTACCGCGCGTCCGGGGCGGACTTCATGATCACCATCGGCGGCGGCTCCTCCATGGACACCGGCAAGGGCATCGGCATCATTGTGAACAACCCGGAATACTACGACGTGCGTTCGCTGGAGGGCGTGGCCCCCACCAAGAACCGCACGGTATTCACCATCGCCGTGCCCACCACCGGCGGCACAGGCGCTGAATCCACCATCAATTACGTGATCACCGACGTGGAAAAGAAGCGCAAGTTCGTCTGTGTGGACCCCAACGACATTCCCGACGTGGCCGTGGTGGACCCGGATATGATGTCCTCCATGCCCAAGGGCTTGACCGCCTCGACCGGTATGGACGCCCTGACGCACGCCATCGAGGGCTACACGACAAAGGCCGCCTGGGCGCTTGCCGATTGCCTGGACCTGGAAGCCATCAAGCTGATCGCCGCCAACCTGCGCAAAGCCGTTGAGAACGATCCCGACGCGCGCGAGGGCATGGCGCTGGCCCAGTACGTGACGGCCATGGCATACTCCAACGTGGGCCTGGGCATCGCGCACTCGATGGCGCATACGCTGGGCGCCGTGTATGACACCCCCCACGGCGTGGCCTGCGCTATGATGCTGCCGATCGTGATGGAATTTAATCAGGAATACACCGGCGAAAAGTTCAAGGCTATCGCCGAAGCCTTTGGCATCGATACCGCCGGCATGGAACCCGCCGCTTACCGCAAGGCCGCCATCGACGCCGTGCGGCAGCTGTCGGTGGACGTGGGCATTCCTACCAAGCTCGAAAAGCTCAGGGAAGAAGACCTGCCCTTCCTGTGCGAATCCGCCGCTGCGGACGCCTGCGCGCCGGGCAATCCCCGGGCAGCTTCGCTTTCCGACTTCGAGGCCATGTTCCGGAAGCTGATGTGATCCAATCGGACAATAAATACAGGGTGCGGACGTCTGATCCGCACCCTGTGTTTGTGTGACGGGAGTTTACGGTTTATACTATTCTCAATCTAAAATCTTATCATCTTTGGGTGTCTTTTCCGTCTTGGCGTTGCTTCATTCCGGTCAACGTAGCGCTGCTACGCCTCCC
>CACWLY010000117.1 GCA_902761825.1 uncultured Eubacteriales bacterium | reverse complement strand
CAGCACCGCGTTCCTGCGCGGAACGGAAAAGTAAAGCAATACGGAGAACGATTGCTTTTCCGTTCCTTCAGCCGCTTCGCCGCCGCGAGGACGCGGCAGCTTTTGAGGCGGAGAACGCCTTGACGGACATAACGCAGTGAGAACGACGAGGGCGGCGCCTTCGTCGTTCTCTTTTTTTCTGAAAGCTTTTCGTGAATTGCTTCCCCGCAGCCCCACGCAAAAAGCCCGCCGAAGCGGGCTTGATTGTTAAGCGGGGGTTTATTCGACGGTAATGCAGTGGCAAGGGCACACGGCGGCGCAGGCGCCGCAGCGGGTGCACTTTTCGGGATCGATGCGCGCGAAGCCGTTTTCCACGGTGATGGCCTCGTACTGGCACTCCTTTTTGCAGCGGCCGCAGCCGATGCAGGCGTCCATGCACACGGCGCGGGCCACGCGGGCGACGTCGCTGTTGCGGCAGCGCACGATCACGTTCTGGCTGGCGGGCATCAGGCGGATCACATTGCGGGGGCAGGCCTCGATGCAGGCGCCGCAGGCGGCGCACTTATCGGGATCGATGCAGGCGATGCCGTCCTTCATGCTGATCGCGCCGAAAGCGCAGTGGTTCATGCAGTCGCCCATGCCGATGCAGGCGAAGCGGCAGTCCTTGGGGCCGCCGGCGACGGTGGCGGCGACGGCGCAGCTGCGATAGCCGTCATAGGTGTAGCGCTCCTTGGCTACGCCCTTGACGCCCTGGCACAGCACGCGGGCGACCATGCGCTCTTCCTCCTCGCCCGCTTCCGCGCCCATGATGGCGGCGATCTTCTTGGCGGCTTCCGCGCCGGCAGGCTTGCAGCCGTTGACGGGCGCTTTGCCCTCCACCACGGCGGCGGCAAAGCCGTCGCAGCCGGGGAAGCCGCACGCGCCGCAGTTCGCGCCGGCGCAGCACTCGCGCACCTTCGTCACGCGCTCATCCACGTCCACATGAAACTTTTTGCTGGCAAAGGTCAATACCAGGCCGAACACCAGGCCGATCACAGCCAGGACGATACCGGCGGACAGAATTGGCATCATATGTCTTTTCCCTCCTTACAGCTTGACCAGGCCGTTGAAGCCCATGAACGCCATCGCCATCAGGCCGGCGATGACCAGGCTGATGGGGAAGCCCTTCATGCACTTGGGGATCTTGCTGCTTTCCAGGCGCTCGCGCACGCCCGCCATCAGCACGATGGCCAGCAGGAAGCCCAGGGCGGAGAAAGTGCCGTTGAGCACGCTGAACAGCAGGTTATAGCCTTCCTTCACGTTCAGGGTCGCCACGCCCAGCACCGCGCAGTTGGTGGTGATCAGGGGCAGGTAGATACCCAGGGCGCTGTACAGGGCGGGCATGGACTTTTTCATGAACATTTCCACAAACTGCACCAGGCCCGCAATGATCAGGATGAAGGCGATAGTCTGCATATACTCGAGCTGCAGGGGCACGAGCACCCAGGCATTGACCATCCAGGCGAAGAGGCTGGCGATGGTCATGACGAAGGTGACGGCGATGCCCATGGACGCGGCGGTCTCCACCTTGCTGGAAACGCCCAGGAAGGGGCAGCAGCCCAGGAATTTGTTGAAGATAAAGTTATTGGTCAGGATGCAGCTGATCATGAACAGGATCACATTCATTACTTGGCATCCCCCTTCTTACGGTTGGTCAGGGCGTTGATGATGCCCAGCAGCGTGCCGAACACCAGGAAGCCGCCCGCGGGCAGGATCATCAGCAGCATGGGCTGATAGCTTGCGCCCAGGATATTGATGCCGAACACCGAGCCGTTGCCCAGCAGTTCGCGGATACAGCCGATCAGGGTCAGGGCCAGGGTGAAGCCGACGCCCATGCCCAGGCCGTCGAACGCGCTGGCGACCACGGGGTTCTTGCTGGCGAAGGCCTCGGCGCGGCCCAGGATGATGCAGTTGACCACGATCAGCGGCAGGAAAATGCCCAGGGCCTCATACAGCGAGGGCAGGAAGGCCTGCATCACCAATTGGATAATGGTCACGAACATGCAGATGACCACGATGAAGGCCGGGATGCGCACCTTATCGGGGATCACCTTGCGCAGGGCGGAGATCACCACGTTGCTGCCCAGCAGCACGAAGGTGGCGGCGGCGCCCATGCCCAGGCCGTTGATGGCGCTGGTGGTGACGGCCAGGGTGGGACAGGTGCCCAGCACCAGGCGGAAGGTGGGGTTTTCGTTGATAATGCCGTTCAGGAAAACCTTGCCGACATTCGGTTTTTTATCGCTCATGGCTTATTTTCCCTCCTTCTTGGCTTTGGTGTGGCCGTAGATGCGGTGCACCGGAATGCGGTCGAACAGCGGGCCCGCGATGTTCATCAGCAGGATCGCGTAGGTCACGCCCTCGGGATAGGAGCCGTACTTGCGGATCAGCACCGTGATCACGCCCACGCCGACGGCGTACATGGCGCGCGCTTCCCAGTTCATGGGCGAGGTCACATAATCGGTGGCCATGAACACCGCGCCGAACAGCAATCCGCCGGAGAGCACGGTGGTCAGGGGATCGGTGCCCAGTATCCAGCCCAGCAGCGCGGCGGTAGCCAGCGCGAGCACCGGGATCTCCCAGCGGATGGTGTGGGTGAGGACCAGGTACGCGAAGCCCAGCAGGATGGCGATTTTGCACGTCTCGCCGATGGAGCCGGTCACGTTGCCCAGCAGCAGGTCCATGCAGGACGCGCCGGAGAGCAGCGGGGTGGCGGCGCTGGTGGCGTCGGCGAACTTGCCCAGGTTATAGCCGCTGGTCATCAGCGCGGGCCAGGAGGCCAGCAGCAGCGCGCGGGCGGCCAGGGCGGGGTTCAGGAAGTTGTCGCCGATGCCGCCGAAGAGCTGCTTGACGATGACGATGGCGAAAACGCTGCCGATCACCATCATCCACCAGGGCGCGGAGGGCGGCACGATCAGGCCCAGCAGAAGGCCGGTGACCACGGCGGAAAGGTCGTACACGCGCACCTTCTGACGGGCCAGCTTCTGCCAGACGAACTCGGCGGCCACGGCGGAAGCCGTGCTGACGGCGACCACGAGCGCGGCCTGCCACCCGAAGTACCAGATGCCGGCCGCCACGCAGGGCAGCAGGGCGATGATCACGTTGAGCATCAGGCGCTGCGTGTTGTCCTTGCTGCGCACATGAGGCGCGGAAGAAAGAATCAGACTCATTTGGCAGCCGCCTCCTTTTTCGCCTTTTCGGCAATCTTCTGTTTCGCGATCTTAAAGGACGGCGTCAGCCAGCGGCGCGCGGGACAGATGAAGGCGCAGGCGCCGCACAGCATGCAGTCCATCACGTGCTTCTTTTTGCAGGCGTCCCAATCCTCGGCGTCGGCGGATATCTTCATATCATAGGGGTTCAGGCCGATGGGGCAGGCGTCCACGCACTTGCTGCAGCGGATGCAGGGATCCTCCTCGGCGCTGACGGCCTCTTCCCGGGTGAACGCCACGATGCCGTTGGTTGATTTGGTCATGGGCAGCTGATCGTTGGGCAGGCACATGCCGGTCATCGCGCCGCCGAAGAAGATCTTGCCCGGTTCGGTGCTGAAGCCGCCGCACTCGCCGATGATATCCTCGGTGATGGTGCCGATGCGCAGCCGCAGGTTGGCGGGAGAGCGCACGGCGCCGGTAACGGTGCATACGCGCTCCACGACGGGCTTGCCGTCGATGACCGCGTCGGCGATGGCGGCGCAGGTGCCTACGTTGAGCACCACGCAGCCGCAGTCGATGGGCAGGCCGCCGCTTGGCACCTCGCGGCCGGTCAGCACCTTGATCAGCTGCTTTTCACCGCCCTGCGGGTACTTGGTCTTGAGCACCTGCACGCGCACGCCCTCGCGGCCCTGGCAGGCCTTTTCCATCGCGGCGATGGCGGCGGGCTTGTTATCCTCGATGCCGATGATGCCCTGGCTCACGTTCAGGGCGCGCATTGCGGCGCGCAGGCCGTCCACCACGCGGGTGGCGTTCTCCTGCATCAGGCGGTCGTCGCAGGTGATATGCGTTTCGCACTCCGCGCCGTTGGCCAGGATGTACTCGCATTTCTTGCCCGGGGCGATGGAGAGCTTGACGTGGGTGGGGAAGCTTGCGCCGCCCATGCCGCAGATGCCCGCCGCCTTGATGGCGGGCAGGATCAGGGCGGGATCCACCTTTTCGACGTTGCCGAGGGGATGCAGCTCTTCCCATTCATCCTGGAAATCGTTCTTGATGGTGACGCACTGCGCCATATCGCCGGTCAGGCCGGCAATGGCGTCCACCGCCACCACCTCGCCGGACACGCTGGCGTGCACCGGGATGCCCAGGCCGCCGACAGGCTCGCCGATCACCTGGCCCACCTTCACATGGTCGCCTTTTTTGACACAGGGCTTGGAGGGCGCGCCGATATGCATGTTCATGAAGATCTGAACGGTATCGGACACGAAATCCCGGATGGCAAGCGCCTGTGTCGGCCGCTTGCTGCCGTGCGCCGGATGGACGCCTCCGCGGAATGTTGTTTTCAACTGCGATCCCACCTTTTACAATGATTGTTGATGTTGTATATTGAATGCCTGATCAAACGTCTGGCGCTTCGGTATCGGTGCTGTCAACCAGCAGCATCACGTCCACCCGGTTGGGCAGGCAGATCACATGCGTTCCCAGCAGCCGCGTATTCCAGTTATCCCGGGTCACGGCGCCCTGATAGATGCAATCCTGATTCTTGCAGGTGGAGGACTGCATGAAGAATCCTCCTTCGACCATGCGGATCACGTTGACGCTGCCGTTCTCCTGCTCCACCACCAGGTCTTCGCCCGGCTTGATGGGTGAAGCGGCGTACAGGCTGCCGTTTACGTACACCGCGATCTCGTCCCGGGCGGTTTTGCGGCTGTTCAGCATTTTGGAACCTGCAAGCACGCCCGCCGCCATCACGGCGACGCAAAGAATCAAAATCCAGTCTTTGCGTTTAATAGTCGTGTCCTCTGCCTTTCTTTTCCGATATTTCGCTTTGCTCGTTCTTGGCTTCCCAGTGGATCAGCACGGTCAGGGCGATGCGCATCAGCACGATAGCGCCCACGACGATCAGCTCCTGGATATCGCGCACCACCACGGTGTGCATGATCTCGCCGCACAGCAGGAATTCGAGCGCGAGGGCCAGCTTGCAGGCCAGCTCCAGGGAAATATGCTCGCTCTTGCGGTTAAAGAGCCTGACCACGGCGCGCGCGGCGGAAATCAGGATCACGGCCACGCCGATGCATTCCATCAGCAGGATGCCGTAGCGCAACACGGTTTCAAATCCTTGTTCTATTACTTCGTACATGCTCGGCCTCCCGGATCAGTCGGCGGCGTCGACGATCAGATTGACGGCCTTCAGCACCGCGCGGCTGCTCACGGTCGCGCCGCTGACAAAATCGATATCGCCCTCGGCGGCTTCCGCGGCCAGGCCGGCGAACTGCGCGAGGAAGGCTTCGTCCTGCGTCCTGGCGACAAAGGCCTTATCGGCTTCGTTGGCGCTGTCCTGCACGGTCACTTCGGCCACGACGCCTTTTTTGATGGTGACCGTTACGGTCACGGGCGCGTTCATGCCCATCGCGGCGGTCTCATAGACGCCGTCCTTCAAATCGCCGGTCGCCTCGGCGGCGGGCTCGGGCTTGGCTTCCTCAGCGGGCGCTTCGATCTTGGCTTCCTCGGCGGGGGCTTCGGGCGCGGCGGCGTCGACGATCAGGTTAACGGCTTTCAGCACCGCGCGGCTGCTCACGGTCGCGCCGCTCGCGAAGTCGATATCGCCCTCGGCGGCGGTCGCGGCCAGGCCGGCGAACTGCGCGAGGAAGGCTTCGTCCTGCGTCTTGGCGACGTAGGGCACGTCGGCATCGCTGCTGGTGCCATCGACGGTCACTTCGGATACCACGCCGTTTTTCACGGTGACCGTCACGGTCACGGGCGCGTTCATGCCCATCGCGGCGGTCTCGTAGACGCCGTCCTTCAAATCGCCGGTCGCCTCGGCGGCGGGGGCTTCGGTCTTGGTTTCCCCGGCGGGCGCGGCAGCGGCGGCGAAGCTGTTGACGGCTTCGATCACGGCCTTGCTGGAGACCGTCGCGCCGCTCACGGTGTCAGCGCCTTCGACGGGCAGCGCCTTGCCCGCGAACTGCGCGAGGAAATCATCGTTCAGCATGGACAGGAAATTCTTGTCCATGTCGGAATCGCTCTCGCCCAGGGTGACGGC
>CACWLY010000116.1:10351-16033 GCA_902761825.1 uncultured Eubacteriales bacterium | reverse complement strand
CCCGCTGCGCGGGTTTTGCGCCGCTTCGCTGCGCCGCGGGAGCTGGGGAATTGTGGCATGTTTGTTCGCTGATCCTCACGCTTCGCGCTCGGAAGCTGCGCTGTTGCCTTTTGTTTGCGCTTTTCCTGCGGGCTGCGTACGCCGAAAAAACATGCCGCGGAATGGACAACCCCGGCCAATTGCGCTATAATGAACGCGATTTTTGTGATTTGGAGGGGGAAAGCTTTGAACGCCGGGCGAAGAAAGGTTTTTATGCGCGGCATGCGGGACGGCATTCCCATTGGGCTGGGCTATTTTGCCGTGGCTTTCACTTTGGGCATTTATGCCCGAAACGTGGGGCTGACTGCGGTGCAGGCTACTGTATCCAGCCTGCTGACGCACGCCTCGGCGGGCCAGTACGCCGGGTTTTCGATGATCGGACGCCGGGCCGCCATGGCCGAGGTAGTGGTCATGACGCTGGTGATCAACGCGCGCTATCTGCTGATGAGCACGGCGCTGAGCCAGAAGCTGGGCGAGAAGACCACCTTTTTGCAGCGGCTTGCGCTGGGCTACTGCATTACCGACGAGGTATTCGGCATTTCGCTGGCCTATGGGGACGAGCTCGATCCGCTGTACACGTACGGCTCCTTCTGCGTGGCGTCGCCGGGCTGGGCGCTCGGCACGCTGCTGGGCGTACTGCTGGGCAACGTGCTGCCTGCCAACGTGGTCAGCGCGCTCAGCGTGGGCCTGTACGGCATGTTCATCGCCATTATCATGCCGCCCGCGCGCAAAAACCGCGTGCTGGCCGGGGTGATCGTGCTCTCGATGGCGCTCAGCTTTGCCTGCGCGCAGTGGATCACCGCGATCAGCGAGGGCATGCGCACCATCCTGCTCACCGTGCTTATCGCGGCGGGGGCCGCCGTTCTTTTCCCGGTAAAGGAGGCGCGGCATGACTGAGCATCCTTATGTTTACATCGTTCTGATCGCGCTGGTGACCTACGCGCTGCGCGTGCTGCCGCTGACGCTGATCCGCAAGCCCATCAGCAGCCCGTTCATCCGCTCCTTCCTCTATTATGTTCCCTACGTCACGCTGGCCGTCATGGTTTTTCCCGCGATCCTCACGGCCACGGGCTCGGTTTACGCCGGGGCCGCCGCCATGGCCGTGGCGATCGCGCTGGCGCTGACTGGCAAGGGCCTGGTGACGGTCGCGGCCTGCGCCTGCGTCGCCGCTTTCCTGGTGGGCATGATCGGATAAATACCAATTTTGTATTTCAAAGAACCATGATGGAATGGTGAAAGAAGAGCAAAGGGAACATCGGCGCCGCGCAGGCTCTGACGTTCCCTTTTCTGTCTTCATTCCCCCTTCGTGAATTGGCCCTCAGAACGCCAATAATACTATTCTCAATCTAAAATCTTATCATCTTTGGGTGTCTTTTCCGTCTTGGCGTCAACGTAGCGCTGCTACGCCTCCCTCCATTCAGCTTAGCCAGGGCGAAAAATCCATCCCAAATCTGATAATCTTTTATACTGAGAATAGTATAAAAGGTTCTTTTTTTGTCACGTTTATGAACGCTTCCCATTATATAATACAAATGCGGCTGATATATTGCGAATGCGAATGCCGCGGCCGATATGGAGAATTGAGCGTATGATTAATTATGTTATCAATGTGACCGGTCTGATCATCAGCGCCCTGGGCCTGATGCAGGTTTTGCGGAGTCGTATTCTTGAGAAGCGCTCGCGTCGTTATTTTCTGCTGATTTTTGGTTTTCTGATCGCTTACGCGGCATCTGATCTGGTCAGCTGGATGACGTACGGAATACCCGGCAAATGGTGGGGTCTTGCGTCAAAGACGGGACTGTTCCTGGAATCTGTTTTCTCGTGCGCCCTGATCCTGCTGCTGACCGATTTCCTGCTGTACTCCGCCGGCGAGAAAAAAAGGCCCGGGAATCGCGTTTTTCAAATCATTCTCGGCTTTTTCGCCGTCTATCTTGCGCTTCTGATCTACGCGCAGTTTTCAACGGACATATATTATTACGACGAATTGAACCAGTATCACCGCGGCCCATGGTATCCGTCGCTGCTTGTATCCCCGATCATTATGTCGCTCCTGAGCGTTTTGCTGCTTTGGCAGAAACGGCGCAGCCTTGCCAGACCGCAGATCATCGCGTTTGCGTCCTGCATTTTGGTTCCCTGCATATCCATTGTGATCCAGATGCTGTTTTACGGCTTCAGCATCATCGTGCTGGGTTCGTCCGTCGGGTCCTTCATCATGCTGACCTATGTGCTGAACGACCAGACGGAACAGTATTACGTCCAGCTGGCGGAAAACAGCAGACTGAAGTCTGAGATCCTGCTCAGCCAGATTCAGCCTCATTTTCTGTTCAATACCCTCGGCACGATCAGCCATCTGTGCACGGATTCGCCGGAAGCGAAGAAAGCGATCGTTCTTTTTTCGCGGTACCTCCGCGGAAATATCGACGTGCTGTCAACCGCGACGCTCATCCCCTTCGATAAGGAGATCGAGCATACGAAAATATATCTGGAGCTGGAAAAGCTGCGCTTTGGAGACAGCCTGCAGGTCCGCTGGGATCTGCAGTGTACGGATTTCATGATCCCGTCCTTGACGCTGCAGCCGCTGGTGGAAAACGCGGTGCGTTACGGCGTGAGGGGCAATGCGGACGGATGCGGGACCGTACAGATCCTTTCAAGGGACTGCGAGAGCTTTTACGCGATCAGCGTGCTTGACAGCGGCCCGGGTTTCCGCCTGGAGGACGAGCGGAAGTCCGACGAGCGGTCGCATATAGGAATTGATAACGTGAAGGAAAGAATACGGACGATCTGCAACGGAAAACTGGTGATCCAATATGTCACGGGACAGGGAACGCAGGCGACCATTATTCTGCCAAAGGAGAAAGCGGCATGATCATTTTTGCCATTGACGATGAAATCCCGATGCTTTCCGAGCTGCATTGTTCCATTCAGGAAGCCAGCCCGGAAGCCGGAATCCATGATTTCAGGTTTGCCGCCGACGCATTGAAGGCGATAACCGAAAACGGGATCGTTCCCGATATCGTCTTTTCCGATATCGAGCTGCCGGGCATGAACGGGCTGAACCTGGCGCTCAGGATCAAGCAGCTGGCCCCAATGGCCAAGATCGTTTTTGTGACGGGCTATTCCCAGTATGCGGTAGAGGCGTACCGGCAGCGGATCAACGGCTATGTGCTCAAACCGATCGACGCGGAACAGATCAGGCGGGAGCTGGATTATCTGACCGAACCGTACCGGCAGGAGCCCGGCAAACTGCAGGTGAGATGCTTCGGCTATTTTGAAATCTTCTGGCAGGGGAAGCCCGTTCCCTTTGGACGGAAGCAGACGAAGGAGCTGCTTGCTTTTTTGATCGACCGGAACGGCATTTGCACTTCCGAGGAGATCTCTGACGCGCTCTGGGAGGGAGATACCGATATCAAAGCCTGCAAAACAAGGCTCAGGGTTCTGCTGTATGATTTGAAGGCAACGCTCTCGGATTTAGGGCTGAACAATATCGTGATCCGCAGAAGAGGCGCGATCGGCGTCGATTCCACCTGTCTGGACTGCGATTATTACCGTTTTCTCAAGGGAGATATTCAGGCCGTCAACGCGTTCCACGGCGAATACATGACGCAGTACAGCTGGGCGGAATCCACGCTCGGAAACCTGATGCTCGCTCCGTAAGGACAGCGGACCGGCTGCGTCGGGATATCTTGCCGGATATGAAAACGAAGGCCGGCGCTTCTCATGGACGGATTGTGGAAAGGAGCGGAAAGTCATGGTGCCGATTTGGATCAACACCCACTTTACGACGCTTCTGCTTGTGTTTTTATGCGGTATCAGACTGCATGCGCAGAAAAAAACGAAAGACGTCGAGCTGCATTACTTCTGGATGACGCTGGTTTGCTGCTCTGTTCTGGTTGCGCAGGATATTCTGGAAAGCTATACGGCCCTGCATCCCGAACTGCGCTTCTGGCGTATCCTTCTGTCCGTTATCGGATATGATCTGCGCCCCGTGGCGGCGATCGGCCTGCTGCTGGCCGTGTGTTCCCCCGAAAGAAGATCGTGGAAGATCTGGATCCCTGCCGTCGTCAATTGCGCCGTGAACCTGACCGCGTTTTTCTCGCCCCTCGCGTTCTCATACGATCAGGATTACGATTTTGTCCGCGGCCCGCTTGGCTATTTTGTTTTCATTGTGGGACTCCTCTATATGCTGCAGATCCTGATCGTGGTCTGGCGGCGGTTTTACGAGGGAAGGCGTTCGGAGCGCCTGATTCTGATTTGCTGTGTGATCGGCTGCATGACCTCGTCCCTTGTGGACGCGCTTTATGGCGGGAGCCATCTCAACGAGGCGATGATGGTCGGCTGCATCTTCCTGCTGTTTTTCCTTCACGTCCATGACAGCGGCACGGTTTTCGCGCACATCGCGATGTCTCTGGCCAGCGGCTATATGGAATTGTTCTACGTGAATCTGGACACCGACGAGTACGTTGAATATCATACCGACGAAGACAGCGGCGTGCTCACGGTGGCGCGCCGCGGCACGGATTTCTTTGAAAGCTGCAGGCGGGAAGTAAAGGTGTTCGTCCATCCGGATGACAACGAGGCGTTTGTCAAGGCCATGGATCGCCGGAACCTGACGGAAGCCCTGACGCGGTCCGGCGTGTTTGAGATGACCTATCGCAGGATGAAGGACGGCGTTTGGTTCTATGTGCATATGAAGGTCTCGCGCATGGAGGACGATAACCGGATCATCGTCATTGGCGTCACGGACGTCGACGAACTGATGAAGCAGCGCATCGCGCAGGAACGGATGAAGGATGAACGCGAGACGTATAACCGCATTTACGCGCTTACCGGAAATTTCATCGCCATGTATGCCGTGGAGCCCGGGACGGAACGCTATCATGAGTTCGGCGCTGCGGAAGGCTACGAGGAGCGCTTCGGCCAGACGAAGGAAGGCGAAAACTTCTTTGAATCTGCCCGGGAATCGAGCCGCCGCTATGTTTATCCGGAGGACGTGGACCTCTTCCTTTCGGTTTTCACCAGGGAAAACGTTATGGCCGAAATACAGCGCAGCGGCATCTTTACCCTGGGTTATCGCCTCGTTATAGACGGAAAGCCCGTTTACGTCCAGCTCAAGGCCGCTATGGCCGATGAGCGCGAGGGCCGCCGCCTGATCGTCGGAATCAACGACGTCGACGCGCAGGTGCGCCGGGAAGAGGAATACAGGAGAAACTTGGCGCACGCGCAGAAACAGGCGAAAATCGACGCGCTGACGGGCGTGAAAAACAGGCACGCCTATCTGGAGACGGAGGCGCAGATGAACCGCCTGATCGCGGAGCGGAATCAGCCGCCGTTCGCGGTCGTCATGCTGGACGTAAACGATCTGAAAAAGGTCAACGATACCGCCGGACATCAGGCGGGCGATCAGTATCTCCGCAGCGCCTGCAAAATCATTTGCGATACCTTCGCGCACAGCCCTGTCTTTCGCGTCGGCGGCGACGAGTTCACGGTGATTTCTCAGGGAAGAGATTATGCGCGCATCGATGAACTGATTGGAAAAATACGCGATCATAATGCGGAAGCGTCCCATACCGGCGACGTCGTGATTGCCTGCGGAATGTCCAGGTTCGCGGACGACGCCTGCGTATCTTCCGTGTTTGAGCGCGC
>CACWLY010000116.1:0-10285 GCA_902761825.1 uncultured Eubacteriales bacterium | reverse complement strand
CATTACGCGCCGGAAAAGAGACGCAGCAGCAATTGGGGGTCCTTCCGGTTGTGGAGCCACACGGTGATGTATTCCTCGGTGTAACAGACGCCGTCGCCGGGCTCCAGATGATCGTTGAGCGGGAGCAGCTTCAATTTTGCTGGGTCGCTCAGCTTTCTTCGCATGATCAGCCCGTCGGGCGAAGCGGGATCGGCCGATCTGATCAGCAGCGCGTCGGACATCCCGCTGACGGCAACCTTCTCGGCGGTTTCCCCTTCGCGGAGCATCAGCGGCTCTTCGGAGGACGCTTCGCGCAGGCCGGATTCGATCCTGAGGCAGCTTCCGTCCGCCAGCGTGAGCACCAGCGAATACCCGGTGGCGACGGCGCTTTCGTCGTCGATCAGGAAACGCGTGTAGCGCACCGGCCCGGCCTGACCGTTTCCTGTCTGCGCGTACGCCCCGAAGGCTTTGCATTCCATGTACGCTGTCGCGGCGTAATAATCCAATGTTTCATCGGGTAACTGAGAGGGCGCGGTCAGGTATGGACTGCCGGCCATATACTGCGCGAACGCTTCATGGGAAGAAAAGGCTTTTTGCTTTTTGTGAAGCTCGCTGCGCGCGATCAGGCCGTCGTCGCCCTCGATCCATGCGAACACGGTTTCATCATCCGGGATCTCGCTGATAAAGGAAGCGAGCGCCTCCCCGGCGTCCCGCGCGCCGCCTGCGGCTGCGCCGCGGTCCGGCGTCTGCGGCGGCGCGACGGTGCGGGTGATCCCGCCCTGCCAGTTGACGACCCGGTACAGGGCCGTGACCGCATACGCCGCGCCGGTCAGCGCCATCAGAACGGCGAGTACGAGGACCGGACGCAAAAGCCGCGGCTTTCGGGCGCTGACCCTCCCGGAAGCCATGACGCGCCGGGCGAGCAGCGGATCGGGCTTCAGGCCGGAAAGCTGGCGCTCCAGGCTACCGCGCAATTGTTCGGTTGTGATTCTTTTATTCATCAAGCTCGCTCCCTTCAAGCAGATCCCTGAGCTTTTCCCGCCCGCGCTTCAGCCGTCCCGAAACGGAGGACTGCGAAATGCCCAGGACTTCCGCGATCTCGTTGACTTTCAGTCCCTGATAGTAATACAGCAGGATCACCTTCCGCAGCCTGAGCGGCAGCCTTGCGACGGCCGACGCAAGCCGCTCGTCGTCCTCGTCGGTCTCCGCCGCTGCGTCCGGCATCATTTCCGGCGTGACGCGGCGGTTGAAAAACCGGAACCAGCCCGAACGGTTGATGCTGTAGCAGGTGTTCATGGCGATCTTCATGATCCACGTCTTTTCGCTGCTTTCACCCCGGAACGCGTCCATGCTCGCGTAAACCTTTAAAAAGGTCTCCTGCGCGGCGTCCTCCGCCAGCGACCTGTCGCACAGACAGAGATAACACATGTGAAGCACTGCTTTCTGATACCGATCGACAAGCAGCTCAAACCTCCGGTTGCGGCCCACAGCGGCGTCGGGGCATGCGCCATTGCTCACGCGATCATCACCTCCTCCATTCATTAGACTGTCGGGAAAGTCAACGTAGCGCTGCTACGCCTCCCTCCATTCAGCTTAGCCAGGGCGAAAAATCCATCCCAAATCTGATAATCTTTTATACTGAGAATAGTATTAGCATACGGACGTAAGCATATTGTAACAAAACCGTAACTAATATTTACATTTTCGACATGCCGTGATACAATGAAACCACCTGGAAGGGAGGGCGTATTATGCGCGGAGTATTGAGACGGCTTTTGCCGCTGCTGGTCTGTCTGCTGCTGATCGGTCAGACGGCGCTGGCGGGCAACAGCCTGGAGATGGGCAGCACGGGCGACGCGGTGACGCGCATGCAGCAGGCGCTGTCGGCCCTGGGATACCCGGTCGGCGCCGACGGCGTGTTCGGCGCGCAGACGCGCAACGCCGTCAAATCCTTTCAGGCCGATCATAAATTAAAGGTGGATGGCAAGGCCGGCGATAAAACGCTGACCCTGCTGTACAAGCTGGAGGCGCAGAAGGGAACGCCCGCCACCGCCGCGCCCGCACAGCCTGTCGCTTCCGCGGCGTCCGGCCAGCAGGCCGTGGTTTATTGCAGCGACGGCGGCAAGCTGAACCTGCGCGCGGGCGCGGGCACGGGCTACAAATCGATAGACAAAATCCCAACCGGCGATTATCTGCTGGTGATCAGCAATAACGGCAAATGGAGCTACGTTTCCTATAACGGCCGGAACGGCTATGTGATGACCTCGTTCCTGCGCTTCGGCGGCGGCAGCGCTTCGGCGGCCACGTCTGCGCCTGCGGTCACGGCCGCGCCCGCGGCGACCGGCGGCAGTCCGGCCTTCGTGTCCTGCGCGGACGGCGGCAAGCTGAACCTGCGCCAGACCCCGGGCTCGGGCGCGAAGATCCTGGAAAAGATCCCCAACGGCACGGCGCTTACGGTCTATCCCGCGGGCGGGAAATGGTACAGCACGACGTACAACGGCCAGAGCGGCTACGTGCAGGGTGCGTTCCTGCGCTTCGGCGCGTCCGCTGCGACCGCCGCGACCGCCGCCCCGGCGGCGACCGCGCAGCCCGCCGTTTCCGCGGCCGCGGTGAACGCCGTGGTACAGTGCTCGGGCAGCCTGAACCTGCGCGAAACGCCTTCCGCCGGCGCGAGGGTGCTCTGTCAGATCCCGAACGGCACGCCGCTTGCCGCGCAGAAGGCGGACGGCGACTGGTACGGCGTGACGTACAACGGCCAGAGCGGCTACGTGATGGGCCGTTATCTGAACCTGACCGGGGGCGGCGCGGGCGCGTCGGCCTCCGCGGCGCAGATCGTTTATACACCGCAGTCGAGCGCCGATTCCCTGCAATACGAGGAATTCCGCTACGCCGTGGTGAACACGACGGGCGGCGGGCTCAACGTGCGCAAGGGACCGGGCGAGACCTATGGCCGCGTCAGCGAGATCCGAAATGGCACGCAGATCGTGATCAGCTCCATCGAGGGCGGCTGGTGCGCGATGTATTACGGCGATATCCAGGGCTACGTGCAGAAGCAGTACCTGACCATATCCGGCCCCAATGGCTCGGCGCAGACCACGCCCGTGACGGGCTCGGGCTCGTATTCCTCGTATGTGGTCGATTATAACGGCAACACCAGCAGCGCCAAGACCTCGGCCGTCCGGCGCGCGCAGCAGGCGCTGCGCGAGCTCAATTATAACGTGCCCCTGACCGGCGCTTTCGAGGCGCGGACGCACGACGCCATCGTGGCTTTCCAGCTGCGCAACGGCCTGACGGCCAACGGCATCCTGGATGCCGCCACGCAGAGCGCGCTGTATTCCGGCCGCGCCCGGGACGCGGCGTCGCCCAGCCGCTACTATCTGCCGTCTTACGCCGGACGCGGCGTGTCCGCGCCCGCGAACGTGCAGCTGCTGCACTGGAACAACGTGGTGTCGGACGCGCTCAGCGGCGCCAGGAGCGTGACGGCCTATGATCCCGCCACCGGGCTGAGCTGGAGGCTGAGCATCCTTTCGCGGGGCCGCCACCTGGACGTGGAGCCCGCCTCCCTGGAGGATACGCTGATCCAGAAGAAATCCTTCCGCGGCACCAGCTGGGACATCCATCCCGTGTATGTCCAGCTGCCCGACGGCCGCTGGTCGCTTGCCGTCATGCACGATTATCCGCACGGCAGCAACACCATCCTCACCAACGGCTTCGGCGGCCAGAACTGCGTGCATTTCCTGCGCGATATGGCCGAAGCGCGGAAGAACGATCCCAGCTACGGCGTGCGCAATCAGGAAGCGCTGCGCAGCGCGTGGTACGCCATGACCGGCATGACGGTAGCGGACTGATACTATTCTCAATCTAAAATCTTATCATCTTTGGGTGTCTTTTCCGTCTTGGCGTTGCTTCATTCCGGTCAACGTCGGTCAACGTAGCGCTGCTACGCCTCCCTCCATTCAGCTTAGCCAGGGCGAAAAATCCATCCCAAATCTGATAATCTTTTATACTGAGAATAGTATGAGTTTTTCTATCGAAAGCCTGCTGAAGCGTCCGGCGGTATTCGCCGGACGCTTCATTATTATACTTGATTAAAACGGACAACGGTATTAAAATAAAGCTACCGAACGATATGCATAGCACTCCGGACGAGCGAAAGGAGCAATCCGCGTGGAAAAAAACTACGCCAGCCTGCGGCAGCTGGACCGGCACGCCAGCGGACCGATCCGCGTATATCCCAACCGCGAAGCCGACGACTATCCGGCGCACTGGCACATGAAATACGAGATCATCCTGCCGATGGAGGAAGGCTACGCCGCCATGGTGGACGACGTGCGCTACGAGCTGTTTCCCGGGGATATCCTGATCATTCCCGCGGGCGTGCTGCACGAGCTGTTCGCCCCGGAATCCGGCGTGCGCTATATCATCATGGTGGATCAGGAGATCGTATACACGATCGAGGGCTTTACCGCCATCCAGCACCTGTTTTATCCCTGCGTGTTCCTGCGGGCGGGCGAGGACGAAACGGCCGCGGAATACCTCTGGCAGGCCATCCGCGAGCACGGCGCGGGCAAGCGCATGAACCAGGAGGCCGTGGCGAGCTGGGTCAGGCTGTTTCTGATCCGCGCGGCGCGCGTGCTCATGGGCGCGCGCGACGAGAACCGCAGCGAGCGCAGGCATCCGGTGGCCGAAAGCCTGCTGGACGTGTACACCTATATTTCCGAGCATTGCAGCGAAAAGCTGTCGCTGGAGGAGGTGGCGGCGCGCTCGGGCTACAGCAAGTATCATTTTTCGCGCATTTTCAAGGAGCAGACCGGCATGAGCTTTTACGATTTCTATCTGCGCCAGCGCATGCTGCTGTGCCGCCAGCTGCTCAACGAAATGAACCTGTCGATCACCGAGGTCGCGAGCCGTTCGGGCTTCAATTCCCTGGCCACCTTCAACCGCGTGTTCAAGCAGTACGAGGGCATAACGCCCACCCAGTACCGCCGCCTCCGGCAAAGCCGCGGCAGCGATATACGGATCAGGAGCGCGGAGGCCGAAAGCGGAAAACGCGACCCGTAACGCGTTTCGATCAAAAAGCGCCGTCAATGCGCGGAAAAACAGGTTAATAATGGTTAATATGGTTAATAAGTTGAACAATTCTTTGGGAGATGACGCTTTTTGGGACGCGCCGGAAAACCAATATAGCAATATTTGATTAGTCTTTGCTTTTTTTTGATTAGCATATTGCGCAGGCTTCTTATAAAATGTATATAGATTTTTATTGTTTTCTGTGCAAGTTTTCTACTGGCTTCTTTTTGCTATTCACGCGTTGCGCGTTCCGGAACGCGCGGGCGGACCAATGAAGGAGGCGGTTCCCGTTGACCGACGTAAAAGCGACGGCCGGTAAAGCGAAAAAGATCGGCGGGTTTTCGTTCAGCACGTATATGCGCAGGTACGGCACGCTGTATCTGCTTCTGCTGCTGCCCATCATATTCTTTATCGTTTTCCGCTACACGCCCATGGCCTACATCCTGATGGCCTTCAAGAAGAACAACATCATCAAGCCCCCGTGGCAGGTGGCCTGGGCCAAGAACGGCGGCTTTGAATGGTTCATCAAGGCTTTCCGGGACAAGCAGTTCATCCGCGCCCTGCGCAACACGATCACGCTGAACCTGCTGGACCTGGTCTGCGGCTTCCCCGCGCCCATCATCATGGCGCTGCTGCTGAACGAATTGGCCTTCAAGCGCTTCAAGAAGGTGACGCAGACCATCCTGTATCTGCCGCACTTCCTGAGCTGGATCATCATTTCCGGCCTGGCGCTTCGCCTGCTGGCCGATAACGACGGCCTGATCAACATACTGTACAAACGGAACACGGGCAATCCGGACGCCGTGATCCCCTTCCTGAGCAAGGAAAACTGGTGGATCGGCTCGTATATCGCCTTCGGCATCTGGAAGGAGGCCGGCTGGGGCACGATCATCTACCTGGCGGCGCTGACCGGCATCAGCCCCGAGCTGTACGAGGCCGCCGCCGTGGACGGCGCGGGCCGTTTCCGCCGCATGTGGCACGTAACGCTGCCCGGCCTGCGTCCCACCATCATCACGCTGCTGATCATGCGCCTGGGCTACATCCTGGGCAGCGAGTTCGACCGCCCGATGGCGATGGGCAACACGCTGGTGACCAACGTATCCACGGTGATTTCCGTATACGTCTACCAGAAGGGTATCAACGGCGGCGGCCAGTTCAGCCTGACCACGGCCGTGGGCCTGTTCCAGAGCGTGGTGGGCATCCTCTTCCTCTTTGGCGCCAACAGCCTAGCCAAGCGCTTCGGCGAGCGCGGCATCGTGTAAGGGGGTGGGGAAAGCATGATTAAATCAAAGCAAACGAAAATCGGCGATTTCGTGGTCGTGTTTTTCTGCCTGATCCTGATCTTCATCTGCCTGGTGCCCATGCTGAACGTGCTGGCCCGGTCGCTCTCCTCCACCACCTACCTGATCCGCAACGAGGTGCTGCTCTGGCCCAAGGGCTGGAACCTGAACGCCTACAAGACGGTGCTGCAAAACGAAAAGTTTGTGCATTCGCTGTGGTTCACCGCGCTGCTGACCGTCGGCTGCACGCTGCTGAGCCTGTTCATGACCATCATCTGCGCCTATCCCTTGACGTACGATAACCTCAAGGGCGGCAAATTCCTGAACGGCTTCATCCTCTTTACCATGTACTTCAGCGCCGGCATGGTGCCGCATTACGTCATGCTCAACAGCCTGGGCATGCTGGAAACGGTGTGGGTGCTGATTATTCCCAGCTGCCTGAGCGTGTATAACATGATCATCATGCGCTCGAGCTTCTACAGCGTGCCGGAATCGCTGCGCGAGGCTGCCGAGATCGACGGCGCGGGCCCCATCCGCACGCTGCTCAAGGTGTACCTGCCGCTCAGCAAGCCCGTGCTGGCCACCCTGGCGCTGTTCTACGCCGTGGGCCGCTGGAACGGCTTCTCCGACGCCCTGCTGTACATCAAGACCAACCGCGACCTGTATCCCATCCAGCTGTACCTGTACAACATCCTGCAGAATGCCAGCAGCGGCGAGGCGGCGGCCCAGGAGGGCTTCTCCATGCCGGGCCTGAGCGAGACGCTGAAAATGGCCAACGTGATGTTTGCCACCGTGCCGATCCTGATGGTGTATCCGTGGCTGCAAAGGTACTTCGTGACGGGCGTCACGATTGGCGCGGTTAAAGGGTAAAAATCCATTTTCCTCCTGTGGAGGAAAATAAAATGGATTTTTACAGAGCGCACACAGAGCAAAGGGCCCATGAAAGGCCGTTTGCGACAATGTGCGCGACCGGAACAAAGTTTTCGATCCCCCAGTGGCGGGAATAATCGAAAATTTTTTACAGAGCCCGCAGCAATGCGGGCAGTTGGCCCCTGTATCTTCGTTCCTTAGGGCATACGTGCCCTGAAAATAAGTAAGGAGGAAAAAACCAAATGAAACGCATCCTGGCTCTCATTCTGACCCTGGCGCTCATTGCTTCCCTGGGCCTCGTTTCCGCCTTCGCCGCGGACGAGCTGGTGGACGGCAAGTTCGCCGAAACCCGTCACATCACCGTTCGCCTCTTCCAGCGCGGTGACAACGTCCCCGAGACTTCTCCCTTCGCCGATTTCATCCGCAAGGGCATGCTGGAAAAGTACAATGTGGAAGTTGAATTCGCCGTGAGCGGCCGCTGGTCCGAGACCGAAGATCTGGCCACCGTGCTGGCTTCCGGCCAGGCGCCCGACGTCATCTACACCTATGCTTATCCCACCATCCTGAACTACGCCGACATGGGCGGCATCATCGATCTGGCCCCCTACATCGAGCAGTATAAGGATCTGCTGCCCAACCTGTTCACCCTGCTGGGCGAAGAGAACGTGTACTGGGATAAGGATCCCGAGACCGGCAATCTGTGGGCGCTGGAAACCCGCCTGGTCAACAATGCCCGCATCAACACCTTCATGCGCAAGGACTGGCTGGACAAGCTGGGCCTGGCTGTTCCCACCACCAAGGCCGAATTTGAAGCCTGCCTGGTCGCCTTCCGCGACAACGCCGAGCTGCTGCTGGGCGCGGACGCCGATCGTATGGTGCCCTATTCCACCAGCTATGATATCGGCTGGCGCAACAACAACCTGACCGTTTCCTTCATCCCCGACGCCATCAGCGATGAAGAGCTGTACATCCACGGCTTCGATGATCGTCAGCAGACCGAGCCCGGCGCCAAGGAAGCCATCCGCCTGCTGAACAAGTGGTACAACGACGGCCTGGTATGGAAGGACTTCGCCCTGTACGGCAGCGGCGACACCACCGAGGACGACAACATCAAGGCCGGCTTCGTGGGCGCCTTCCAGCACAACTGGGACTATCCTTTCCGCAACGGTGAAGACTCCATCGACGCCAACCTGAAGCGCAATGTGGGCCCCGACGCCGCGTATGTGGCCGTTGATCCCTTCGAGAACGACGCCGGCGCGCATCGCAAGTTCCTGGGCAGCACCGTGGACCGCAAGGTTTGCTTCCCCTCCACCAACGATGAGATCCTGGCCAGCCTGCTGTATCTGGACTTCATCTCCTCTCCCGAGACCATCCTGTTCCTGCAGACCGGTACCGAGGGCATCAACCATGAGCGTGCTGAGAACGGCGCTTTCATGATGAAGGTCGTCGACTCCGCCGATCCCAACTATCAGGCCAGCGTGAACAACATCGACTTCACCATGACCTGCAACGGCCAGTATCTGGGCGAATACACCGAAGTCAGCCTGGCTTACGGCTATGCTCCCGTTGCTTCCGAGCTGGTTGAGGGCGCTTATGCCATCGCCATGACCGACGGCCGCATCCCCGGCCACTTCAGCCTGCCCGCCATCGAAGCGGAAGCCGAGGTTGGCGATACGCTGAGCCTTGAGCGCAACTCCTTCCTGAACAAGGCCGTTACCGCCTCCGTCGAGGACTTCGACAAGGTGTATGACGACGGTCTGGCCAACTACATGAGCATCGGCGGCGAAGCCATCATGAACGAGCGCGCCGAGAAGCTCGAAGCCGCCACCGGCTATGTGCATCAGGCTGACTGATCACAAGGACTGAAGCGGGAACGCGATCCCTGACGGGATCGGTTCCGCATGGGGGAAGCGCTGCAATCGGCGCTTCCCCCTCTTCGTATCGATGAAAGGAGCGGACGGCGTATGTATCAGGTTGGCATCGTGGGCTGCGGCGGCATCGCGCAGGTGCATGCCAGGGTGCTGGATCAGCTGCCCGATACGCGGCTTGCGGCCTTTGCCGATATCGTGCCTGAGCGCGCGCAAAAGATGGCGGCCGCCTTTGGCGGGCATGCCTACGCGTCCATGGAGGAAATGCTGGACGCCGAACGCCTGGATACGGTGCATCTGTGCACGCCGCATGCGCTGCACGCGCCCATGGCCTGGGCGGCGGCGGGCCGGGGCATCGCCGTGTTTACCGAAAAACCGCCGGTCACCAGCCGTGAGCAGTGGGAACAGCTGGAAGCCGCGGCGGCGCTTGCGCCGGTGGGCGTGTGCTTTCAGAACCGCTATAACCCCAACGTTCAGGACGCGCGGCGGATCATCGCGGAGGGCGAGTATGGCCCCGTGGCCGGCGCACGCGCTTTCGTGACCTGGCACAGGGACGCCGCCTATTACCGGGACAGCGCCTGGCGCGGCGCCTGGGCGACCGAGGGCGGCAGCGCGCTGATCAATCAGGCCATTCATACCCTCGATCTGCTGGTCTTTCTGCTGGGGCCCTGCCGGCGCGTCGAAACGCGTATGGCCAATCATACCCTGCGCGGCGTGATCGAAACCGAGGATACCGTGGAGGCGTACATGGAATTGGGCGGCGCGCCCGCGCTGCTGTACGTGTCCAACGCGTTCGCGGCTAACCTGCCCGTGCAGATCGATATTCAGCTGAAAAGCGCGCTGCTGCGCCTCGAAGCCGACGGGCTGGAGATCAGAAGCGAAAACGGCGTGGAGCGCCGAAGCTATCAGACCGACGAACCCCTCGGCAAGGGCTATTGGGGCAACGGGCATCTGGCCTGTATCCGGGATTTCTATCAAAGCCTCACCCGGAACCGCCCATACGCCAACGACGTGGCTTCCGTCCGCGAAACCGCCCGGCTGCTGCTTGATATGTACGCCCAGGGGAAGCCCCAACTGGCAGCTGATCGCGGGTAAAGCACCGATCGGGGAAAATCCAGCGATTATACTATTCTCAATCTAAAATCTTATCATCTTTGGGTGTCTTTTCCGTCTTGGCGTTGCTTCATTCCGGTCAACGTAGCGCTGCTACGCCTCCCT
>CACWLY010000115.1 GCA_902761825.1 uncultured Eubacteriales bacterium | reverse complement strand
CAGCGAGGGCGGGCCGGAAGGCCCCGGATCGCGTAGGCCCTAACGTTTCCTTTTCTGTCTGAATTCACCCTTCGTGAATTGGCTCTTATAAGAAGAATAGTATCAAAAAAACAAAAGTGAGCCCCCGTACTGCTCCAGACATTAGACAAAGAGCTGGCAAGAATACGGGACAATAAAAAAGAACGGCCCTTTCGAGCCGTCCTTTTTTTAAGGTTTTGAATTACTTGGAAGCGGTAGCGGCGGGCAGATCAGCGGTCTTGACAACAGCGATCTTCATGCCGGCAACAAACGCTTCGTCCTCAGCGATGGCTTTCAGCTCTTCGCCGACGACGGCCACGGTCTCGTCCTCAGCGGCTTCGCCCAGAACGATCAGCTTGCCGTCCTTCACCTTGATGGCCACGTCGTCATTGATGACGGTGATGCCGGTAGCCTTGATCTCGACGCCTTCAGCAGCGGGAGCGGCGGCAGCGGCAGTGGTAGCGGCCTTCGTGGCGGTGGTGGTGGTAGCCTTCTTGGTGGTGGTCTTCTTGGTGGTGTTGGTCTTGGCTACCTTGGTGGTGCCGGTGGTGGCAGCCTTGTAGCTCTTGGTGGTGGCGGTGGTGGCGGTGTTCACGGTGCCAGAGGGAGCCTTCTCACCCTTCATGACCAGCTGAGTGGCCAGGACGGTGCCGCACTTCGCGCAGCGCAGTTCCCAAACAGTGTAATCGCCCTTGTTCTCGACGGGAGCCCAGGTAGCGCTGTGGCCCAGAGCGGGGCTTTCAACCATCTGATAGTGCTGGCACTTGATTTCGCCAGAGCCGAAGTTCCAGGAATGCGTGCAATACAGAACGCTCTGGCCCTTGGTGGTGCAGGTGGGCAGCTTGGTCATGGTAGTATCAACGACCATGTTGTGGCCCCAAGCGGGGATGGCGGAACCGTCGCGGAGAGGATCGATAGCCTGGCAGGTGGAGCACTTATAGACAGCCTTGCAGCCGGGCTCGGTGCAGGTGCGGGGCTTGGCGGGCAGGAAGCACAGATCATAGATTTCGTCGCCGGTCTTCACGGTGCCGTCAGCCTTGGTATGTACGGTGGCCTTGGGAGTAGCCTGATACTGCTTGAAGGAGCAATTGTCGCACTTCAGGGAGATCTTGCCTTCCGCGGCGCAGGTAGGAACCTTCTCGGTCACCCAGGCGTTCTTGGTGAAGGAATGGCCAGTCGCCTTGGTGGCGGAGCCGTCCTCACCGGGCTTTACAGCGCCGCAAACGGAGCACTTGGTCAGAGCCTTGTGGCCGTCGGCAGTGCAGGAAGCGGCATACGCGGGGGAGATGGTGGTCCAGGTGTGAGCAGCAACACCATCCATAGAGGTGTACTGATTGTCGGTGAAAACGTGGGTGCACTTTCCGCCCAGAGAGGTGTGACGGCCGCAAACTTCGACCATCAGCTTGGCTTCGCAAGCCTTGCGGGTGCCGGCGTTGGCTTCGACAAAGTAGCCGCTGCGGATATGGCCACCCAGGTTGGGCAGATTCTCATACCAGATGGTGCCGCAGTTTTTGCACTGCCAGGTAACAGAACCATCGGTGGTGCAGGTAGCATCGCGACGATCCAGCTCGGTCCACTTATCATAGGGATGAGCGCACTCGGCGTTGGCGGCCAGAGCCAGACACGCCAGCAGCGCGACCAGCAGAGCCAGCACTAAGAGTTTAGTGTGTTTCATTGATCTTTCCCTCCATAAATTTTCTCCATCTTTCCCATTTGATCACATTCCGTGAAGCCCTGGTTCACAGTTTGTTCACAATTAGGATAGATGCCCGGGGTACAATTTATGCATTCGCATAGTGATCCCCGGATGGTTATCACAGTGTCATTATAGCACAATGACAAAGATTGTCAATACAAAAAGAAAATTTTTTTTGAATTTTTTGCATCTTCACGCGTTTTAGAAGGCCTGATAAACAAGCATATATAATGAAGAAAAACGTTCTTTTCAATCGTCCGGGAATATGGTATACTGAAGCGGCGAAAGGAAGAAAAACGGACCAGGCGCAATATTCACAAATTATTTACAAAGAAAAGGGAAGTACGTATGAACCTGAACGAACTGAACCCCATGCAGCGCAGGGCCGCCGAACGCCTGGAAGGGCCGGTGCTGATCCTGGCCGGCGCGGGAAGCGGAAAAACGCGCACGCTGACCTACCGGGTGGCAAACCTTCTGGAGCACGGCGTGCCGGCCTGGCATATCCTGGCGCTGACCTTTACCAACAAGGCCGCCCGGGAAATGCGCGAGCGCATCGAGCGTCTGGCCGGGGCGGACGCGGGCGACGCCTGGATCGGCACCTTCCACAGCGTTTGCTGCCGCATCCTTCGCAGGGATATAGAAAAAATAGGCTATGACCGCAATTTTACCATCTATGACGAGGACGACCAGCAGCGCGTGATAAAAAGTCTGCTCAGGGAACTGGATATCGACGAAAAATTCATGCCGCCCAAATCGGTCGCGGCTGCCGTTTCAGACGCCAAAAACCGCCTGATGACGCCCGACGAATGGCTGAAAAGCGCCGGGGGCGATTACCGGAGCCAGAAGATCCACGACGTGATGACGCGGTATGAGCAGCGGCTGAAGGCGGCCAACGCGCTGGATTTCGACGACCTGCTCATGAAAACCATCGAGCTCTTCCTCGATCACCCGCCGGTTTTGGAATATTATCAGCAGCGGTTTTCCTATGTGCACGTGGACGAGTACCAGGATACCAACTACGCCCAGTACCAGCTGGTGCGCCTGCTGACCCGTGAAAGCCGCAACCTGTGCGTGGTGGGCGACGACGACCAGAGCATATACGGCTGGCGCGGCGCGGATATCCGCAATATCCTGGATTTTGAAAAGGATTATCCCGACGCGTTCGTGATCAAGCTGGAGCAGAATTACCGCAGCACGGCCAATATACTGGACGCCGCCAACCAGATCATCGCGCATAACGAGGGGCGCAAGGAAAAGGAGCTTTGGACTGAAGGCGACGAGGGCGAGAAGATCGCGCTGTATTCCGCCTCGGACGAGCGCGAGGAGGCCGCCTGGATCGCTCAGCGCATCCGGCAGCTGAACCGGCAGGGGATTGGCTACGGCGGCATGGCCATCCTGTACCGTATGCACGCGCTGAGCCGCGTGCTGGAAGAAACGCTGATGCGCGCGGGCATTCCCTACCGCGTATACGGCGGTACGCGCTTCTATGACCGCAAGGAAGTGCGCGACGTGCTGGCGTATCTGCGCCTGATCGAAAACCCCGCCGACGACGTGTCGCTTGCCCGCATCATCAACGTGCCCAAGCGCGCGATCGGCGACAGCACCGTGGAGCAGCTGCAGCAGTTCGCAAGGCAGAACGATATGCCGCTGTACGCCGCCGTGGCCGCCCCGCCCGATACGCTGGGCAGCCGCGCGAAAAAAAGCGTGCAGGCCTTCGCCGCCATGATGGCGCAGTTCCTGATCGCCCGCGAAACGCTGCCCCTGGGCGCGTTCGTCCAGAAGGTGATCGACGAGACCGGGATGATCGAGCAGTACGAAAAGGACGCGGACAACAGCGAGGAAAACCAGAGCCGCATAGAAAACATACGGGAGTTCATGGGCGCCGTAACAGAGTTTGAACAAAAGAGCGAGGATAAATCACTGTTCGCGTTCCTGGAGAACGTGGCGCTGGTCACCGACCTCGACAATCAGGAGAGCGCGCCGAATTTTGTGACCATGATGACGCTGCATTCCGCCAAGGGCCTTGAATACGACGCCGTGTTCATGAGCGGAATGGAGGAGGGGATCTTCCCCAGCGCGCGCGCCATGCAGGAGGATAACCGCATGGAGGAGGAGCGGCGGCTTTGCTATGTGGGCGTCACCCGCGCGCGCAGTGTTCAATCAGATGCAGTTCAACGCGCCCAGCACCTTCATTCAGGAGATCCCCAAGCGCCTGATCCGCGAGGAATGGGGCAGCGCGGCCGCGCAAAGCGTTTACGGCGCGGAACAGCGCGGCTGGGGCAGCTACGGCGGCAGCGGCATGCGGCAGCCGCAGTACGGATACGGCGATACCGTGCCCGCGCGAAAGCCCGCGCCGCAGCCCCGGCCCGTCTATCAGAACCCCATGCAGATCCCCGGCGTGCAGCGCGGCTTCGTGGCTTCCCCGGCCCGGAATATCAGCGTGCAGCTGTTCAGGCCCGGCGACCGCGTGCTGCACCGCAAGTTCGGCAAAGGCGTCGTGCGCGCGGTGACCGGATCGGGAGACGACGCGCGCATCGCCATTCAGTTCCCGGTCTTCGGCGAAAAGGTCTTCGCTCTGAGCATCGCCCCCATCGTGAAGGTGGAGGAGTAATGAGAAGCGCCATGATGCGCTTTTCCGTCTTGGCGTTGCTTCATTCCGGTCAACGTAGCGCTGCTACGCCTCCCTCCATTCAGCTTAGCCAGGGCGAAAAATCCATCCCAAATCTGATGATCTTTTATACTGAGAATAGTATAAGAGGGAAACGACGAAGGCGCTGCCCTCGAACTCCCGCCGGGGAGTGAGCCTGTCCGGGGCCTTCCGTCCCGCTTTTCGCTAAAAACCATCCCAGGGGAAGGTTTTTCGGGCGCTCGAAACTCCCGGACCCCGGCTGCGGCGGTTGCTGCGCAGCTTGTCGGAAAAGCAACTTGCCGCTGCCAGTAAGATAGCGTGCGCCAGCGCTCCCGGGCAGGCCAGCTCCGCTGGCCAGACTGTGCGCGAAGCGCACAGTGTCAACGTAGCGCTGCTACGCCTCCCTCCATTCAGCTTAGCCAGGGCGAAAAATCCATCCCAAATCTGATAATCTTTTATACTGAGAATAGTATAAAAGGGAAATGCCAGAAAAACAAACGAGCTTGTTTTTCTGGCATTTCCCTTTTGTGTTCTTTATTCAACCGTATAAAAGACCTGCTTGGGGCCGGTGTCGCGCATCAGCGTGCGCGGATCGCGGAAACGGAACAGGTACAGGCCGGTATCGTAGAGGTCGCCGGCGCAGCCGCCGATATGAATGGCGAGCAGGATCGCGGCGTACATTTTATCCCAGGGCGCGCGCAGCATCGCGGTCAGCGCGCCGAAGACAATGGTGAATACGACGAACGGCGCGAGCAGCGAGATCAGGGAAGCCCTGCGGTACACGTAAATATCGGGAACGCCGCAGTAGGCCACCGAGGCGTTGAAGCCGAAGGTCAGCTTCTGGCGGGTCAGCAGCTTGTACGCAGCGCCGTGGGTCAATTCGTGCAGCACCAGATAGACGAAAATGGAGGCGATCGCGATAACGTTCCGCAGCAGCGAGTAGTTTTCGATGAAGCTGCCGGGCCTGATCGCCAGCGCGGAGACCGCGATGATCGCCGCGATCACGAACGCGGCGGCGATATTGAGCCTGAGCCCGGTTTTCTTGTCGGCGGCGTCGATCGTGAACGCTTCCCGGTAGTTGGCGGGCAGTTCTTTTTCGTAATGCTTCATTTGGGTTCCTCCCGTACATCTTTCCTGTAAGCGCCGGCGTCCGCGCGGCGCGCTCAAGGCGCATTATAGCGCGAAACGGCCGCGCTTTCAAGAAAAACAATATATAAAAGGAAGAAACCGCGTCAGTACGCAATCCGGAGGCAGGAAGCGGCCCGAACGCGGTGAATATATACAGGGATCGATCAGCGAAGAAGGAGCGTGCCGGTATGATTTCCTATGTGATCGTCGGGTCGGGCTA
Organism: uncultured Eubacteriales bacterium; assembly: GCA_902761825.1. Lineage (GTDB taxonomy): Bacteria > Bacillota > Clostridia > Christensenellales > Aristaeellaceae > SFMI01. The sequence continues at coordinate 5,446 of CACWLY010000115.1, read as the reverse complement.
CCGATCCGAGTATTTCGCCCGCGTTGCCGCGGCGCATCCCGATCTCTTCCGGGCCGTGTATCTGTGCCGTTCGCCCGAAAAGGCGGCGCTCATGACCGCGCGCACAGGACTGCTCGCGACGGTCTCGGCGGAGGAATGCCTTGCGTTCGGCCCCGATTTTGCCGTCGTGGCCGTCGACCGCGGACATATCGCGCAGGTGACGGCTGAATGGGCGCGGCGCGGCGTCCCCGTTGTGTGCGAAACGCCGGCCGGGGCCACGCTGGAAGAAATGAACATGCTGTGGGAACTGTCACGCGAAGGCGCGAAGATCGTCTGCTGCGAGCAGTACCATCGCCATCCCGTGCTTGCGGCGGGGTTTGACGCCGTGGCCCGGGGCGATATCGGCGATCCGGTCTCGGCTTATCTTTCGCTGGTGCACGACTACCACGCGGCCAGCCTGCTGCGGCGGATGCTGCTGACGGCGGGCGAGGGATACACCATGCTCGGGGAACGCCGCGCCGCGCGGGCCGCCGCCACCGATTCCCGCTATGGCGCGATCCTGGACGGCAGCGAAGCGGCGGAGGAACGCACGGTGCTGCATATCGAGTACGCTTCGGGCAAGACGGCGGTGTACGATTTCGCGCCGCTGCAATACCGCAGCTTTCTGCGGGCCAGGCGCCTGACGGTGCGCGGAGCCCGGGGCGAATGGAGCGACCGCGTGATCCTGCGCCTCGGAGCGGATGGCGCGCCCCGCCGCGATTTTCTCATGCCCGAGCTGCCCGCGAAATACCGCTGCCTGGATACCCAATCCCTGCGGGATATCCGCAAAACCTGGCAGAGCGAGCTGTTTCTGGATACGGTGCAGGACGAGTACGCCATCGCCTCCATCCTGCTGGACACGGCCGATTATATCGCGGGCGGCCCATGCCCGTATCCGCTGTGGGAAGCGCTGGACGACGCGTACTTCTGGCTGCTGGCCGACCGCGCCGTGCAAACGCCCTGGCAGCCGGTTATTGCTGAAAAAATGCCCTGGCACGCTTAACGGCGTGCCATTTTTAAGCAGTAGCGTTTTTATGCCTTTTGTGGTAAAATATTCGCGATACCAATGCACACAGAGGGAAACGCATGAAAAAGATGAAAGCGGCATTTGCGCTGGCCGTCTGCATCCTCTGCCTGGGCGCGGCGGCGCTTTCGGAGCCCGCGCGGGTGGAGACGCCCGGCGGACCGGTGAATATGCGCAAAAAGGACAGCGCCAAATCCACCGTGGTGGCCGAGGTGCCCAATCACGCGCCGGTGGAGGCTGTGGAGATCGGCGATACCTGGTCGAAAATCACCTATAAAAACAAAACCGGCTATGTGAAAACCGAGTTTTTGCTTTTATCCTCCGCGCTGGCGGGAAAAACCGTCTATCCGGACGGCGGCAGCGCCATGGCGTATACCGCGCCTTCCGCCGACGCGGCCGTGCTGCATCCCTTCAACGGCGACGACGTGATTCGCGTGTCGGGCGTGGAGGACGGCTGGGCGGTGATCGACTGGACGGGCCGCGTGGGCTACGTTCCGCTGGAAAGCCTGCTCGCGCAGCGCGCGGAGCCTTCGGGCGCGCTCGACTGGGTTACGGCTTACGGCACGGTCGCGCAGGACTGCGTCATGACGCTGACGGCTGCCGAGAGCACGCCGCTCGCCGCGGGCGAGGCCGTGACGGTGACGAAGATCGAGGGCGACCGCTGCCTGGCGATCGTCGGTTCGCGCTGCGGCTGGGTGCCTGTATCGGCGGTGCGCCTGGACGGGCCCGGCGAGGACGGCGAAGCGGACCTGCCGCAGGAAGGGATCGGCCCGCAGGCAGCGCAGGAGAAAGCGGCGGCCGCGCTCAAAAAGCAGTTTAAAGGCTTTTCCGGGCAGCGGCTGTACTGCCTGGTCGACGGGTACGGAACAGCCGGCTATCTGTGCGCTTTCTATAACGAGGAGGACCGGCAGCTCTACCGCGCGGTGCTCGACAGCCGGGGCAAAGCGATCCGCTGCGCCGATTTTTCGGCCTTCGCCGCTCCCGATCCCGACGCCGGCCTGCTCCCCGAAGGGCAGATGGAGGTGACGCTCAGCGCGGATACGCTGGCCGTGGGCGAGGTGCTGGATATCGTCACGTCGGCCTGGACGCGCGACGGCGTTCAGTATTCGCTGAGCGGGCCGGTCAACGCGCAGACGGCTCCCGGCGCGCATTTCACCGCGTCCTGGCGGCCCAAAGCGGCCGGGGAATATACGCTGACCGTTACGGTGACCGATGAAAACGGGCTGCGGCAGTCCCGGCAGCGGCAGATCACCGTAACCCCGTCCGGCACGGCCGAGCCGGAAGCGGTGTACAGCCAGAAGGACGGCTGGTGGCTGGATAAGCCCTACCGGAACAGCACGCTGGACAAATCGGGCTGCGCCATCTTTACCCTGAGCCACGCGCTGGCGCGCATGGGGCATACCGGCGACAGCCTGCTGCCCGAAAACCTGGCGAAGACCTTTTCCCTTTGCCTGACCCCGGACGGCACCAACAACGAGCGCCTGATCCGGGAGGCCGCGGCGGCCTTCGGCTTTAAGACCCAGGGCGCGCTGGTCACCGACATGAAACAGCTGGAAAAGATGTTTGAGCAGGGCGATATGTTCAGCTTTTCCATCGCCCGCGGGCATATCGCGCTGGCGGTCGGGCTGTCGGAGGACGGTTCCATGGTGCGCGTGGTGGATTCCGCGCCCCTCGCCACGTTCGAGCGCATCGTGAACGACAGCCTGTATTATCAGACCCGCGGCGGCGGCTTCCGCGCGGCCACGCGGATGGAGGATATTCCCGACGCGCGGTGGTATCTGGATACCGACGATTACGGCGGGCTGGAATACTGGCTGCGCCTGAGCTATGTCGCCCGGCGCGGAGCGCGGCTGATCCGTCCCTGAGACGCCCGGAGCTGTAAAAAATATGCGGTTTTTTACAGAACAAAGACAATAACAGTGGAAATATGTAATATTTTGTGCTAATATAAAAAGACAGAACATAGGGAAGCCGGAGGGAACCGCTATGAAGAAGCTAACGATCCTGCGCCTGATCGCCATGATATGCGCGCTGACGGTACTTATGTCCGCGGCAGTGGCGGAAACCGCCCTGGTGGTCACGGAAAACAAGGGCAAACTGAATCTGCGCAAGTCACCCACCACCGATTCCAAACGCATCGCCCAGATCCCGAATCTGTCGACCATTGAGATATTGGACGTGGAGGGCGATTGGGCAAAAGCGACTTATAACGATAAAACCGGTTTTGTAATGACCAAATTCCTGCGTATGGCCTCTCAGCTTGCCGGGAAAACGGTATTCGCCGACGATTACGGCACGGTAATGCTGCGCAGCGAGGCCGATAAGGCCGCGCCCGTCGCGATGCTTGCCGATAACCTGGCGGGCGTTACGGTGGACAGCGTGGAAAACGGCTGGGCCGCCGTGAAGCTGAGCGACGGGACGACGCTGTATGTCGACGCCGCGCAGTTTACGCATCAGGTGACGGAAAAGCCCGCCACGATCCATTGGATCGCCGAGACGGGCACTATCGAGCAGGACTGCACGCTGAAGCTGATCGACGGATCGACCGCTTCGCTGCCTGCCGACAGCGACGTGACGGTGACCGAGCTGACCGGGGACGGGGCCTGCCTGATCGTCAGCGAGGCCGGCTGCGGGTATGTCCCGGCGAGCGCCGTGCATCTGTACGGGCCTGAGGATACCGGCGCGGAAACCGGCAGCGTATCCCGCGCCACGGCCGAGCAGCGCGCCAAGGAAGCCCTGCGCAAGAAGTTCAAGGGCGTCTCCAACGAGCTGCTGATCCCGGCCATCGCGGTATACCGGAACGTGTACGGCGAGGAAATGCCCTATTATCATTGCGGATTCTTCAACAGCGACGGCGAATACGCCTATGGCGTGCTGGTAAACGCCGCGAACGCGAAAGCCGTTTATACGGCCCGCTATGACGCGTTCGCCACGGCGCAGGCGGTCGCGCCCGAGACCGTGCCGGAGACCGTGCCCGGGAATCCCCCGGAGACCCTGCCCGAGGCTGTCCCGGTGGACGTCACCGAAACCGTGCCCGAGACCGTGCCTGACGCCGTGCCGATCGAGCCTGAGACCGAGAGCAAGGCTGACGATGAAAAGAAAGAGTCTCCGGAGATCATCGTGGTGACGATGGACGGCGGCGAAAAGGAAAAACCGGATACCGGAAAGAAGACCGAGCTGCTGACCATGGAGCCGCTGGATGCCGAGGAGACCCAGACGCCCGTTCCCGAGCAGGCGGTGGAAGCCGCGGATGCCAAGGAGCCCGCGGCGGCCGCTGAACCCGCGGCGGCTGAGCCCGTGGAAGCTGCGCCGCCCGCCGAAGGCGCGGCGCCTGCCGGCGAAGTGGAGCTGGGCTATACCGGCGATATTGAACTGGGCGAAGTGGAATACATCGAAGTGGCGGCGTGGACCGATTATCAGTGCATTTACCAGATCAGCAAGGGCGGCGAAGCGGTTGCTGACTGCGGTGCGGTGAATCGCTTCAACGCGGCCTTCCGCCCCAGGGAAGCCGGCCAGTATCAGATTAAAGTGACCGTCCTGGACGAGAACGGCGGAAGCGCCTCTGTGGAAGCCGAGTTTGCCGTAGCCGAAGCCGAAGTGGAAGGCGTGCTGTTCGATCAGTACAGCCAGAAGGACGGCTGGTGGAAGGATAAGACCTACAATATCGGCACCCTGCAGGAGAGCGGCGCGCCTATCTTTACCCTGACCAACGCTTTGAGCCGGATCGGCCTGGACAGCGTGGATATCCTGCCCGAAGAGCTTGCGAATAACGGCGAGGTCGCGGCCTGCATTACCGAAAAGGGCCTGGATAACGCGGCGCTGATTCAGGCGGCCTCGAAGATCTTCGGCTTCAAAACCCAGAAAGAGCCGTTGAAGGACGCGGCCAAGATCGGCGAGCTTCTGAAGAAAGGCGCGGTGTTCAGCTTTACCAACGAAAATGGCAACGTCGTGCTTGCAGCCGGTATTTCCGACGACGGAACGATGGTGCAGATCATCGATCCCATGCCCGGCGCGTCCTTTGATCCCTTCCCGCAGGATACCGTGTTCCGGCAGGAAGAGGACGGCAGCTTTACCGCGATGCAGTCGCTGGATGACGATCCCTACATTTTCTGGTACTTTGAAACCCTCGATTACGGCTCCAGCGAGTACTGGATGAAGCTGGACGCCGTAGCCCCGCAGGGACTGCTGCTGATCCAGCCCGCGGATAAAAAGTAAACCTGTCTGAAATATAATACGCACCGGGACCTGCGGGGGAAAGGATACGCTCCAACCTCCGCGGTCCCGGTGTTTTTGGATTCTATTCTACTTCTAAGAGCCAATTCATGAAGGGTAAATTCAAACGAAAAAGGGAGCGTTCGAGAGCTCCTCGCTCTCGAGCTCTTCGCCAGGGGACTTCGCCCCCTG
>CACWLY010000114.1 GCA_902761825.1 uncultured Eubacteriales bacterium | reverse complement strand
GCTCCGCGCTTCATCGCCGGGATGGGTGTCCAGAGGGGTCCGAAGCGCCCGGAAAGCCTTCCCTTGGGATGGCAATCCTGGCCTTCGGCCAGCGCAAGCGAACAGCGAGGGCGGGCCGGAAGGCCCCGGATCGCGTAGGCCCTAACGTTCCCCTTCCTGCTCAACATTCACCCTTCGTGAATTGGCTCTTAGAAAAAGAATAATACGACTCCGAACGGCGGCGTTGTCACTCCACCGTCACGCTCTTGGCCAGATTGCGGGGTTTATCCACGTCCAGGCCCTTCGCCACGCTGACGTAATAGCCGAGCAGCTGCAGGGGCACAACGGCCAGGCTGGTGGCGAAGTGCGGGTCTGTGCGGGGCACGTACACCGTGAAATCGGCGGTGTCTTCCATATTATAGTTGCCGTAGCCGGTCAGGCCCATCAGGTAAGCGCCGCGGCTCTTGACCTCCACCATATTGCTCAGCGTTTTTTCGTACAAATGCTGCTGAGTGGTCACGCCGATCACCAGCGTGCCGTCCTCGATCAGGCTGATGGTGCCGTGCTTGAGCTCTCCCGCCGCGTAGGCTTCGCTGTGGATATAGCTGATCTCCTTCATCTTGAGGCTGCCTTCCAGGCTGATCGCGTAATCGATGCCGCGGCCGATAAAGAAAATATCGCGGGCGGCGGCGAACTTGGCCGCGAACCACTGGATGCGCTCCTTGTCCTCCAGCACGCGCTGGATCTTATCGGGCAGCGTGAGCATTTCGGCGATCAGCGCGCGGCAGCGCTCCTCGTCGATCTTTCCGCGGGCAAAGGCCAGCTGCACGGCCAGCGCGTAGCAGGCGGCCAGCTGCGTGCTGTACGCCTTGGTGGTCGCCACGGCGATTTCCGGCCCGGCCAGGGTATAGAACACGCTGTCGGCCTCGCGGGCGATGGACGAGCCCACCACGTTCACGATGCCCAGCGTGCGCACGCCGCGGTTCTTCGCCTCGCGCAGGGCGGCCAGGCTGTCGGCGGTTTCGCCGCTCTGGCTGATCACGATCACGAGGGCATCCTCGCGCAGGATGGGATCGCGGTAGCGGAACTCGCTGGCCAGATCGACCTGCACGGGCACGCGGGCCAGGTCCTCGATCACATATTTTGCGGCCACCGCCACATGATAGGCCGAGCCGCAGGCCACGATGCAGATTTCACTGACGCCGCGCAGCAGATCATCATCGAGCCCGGCCTCGCTCAGATCGATGCGGTCTTCCTTGATGACCGAGTTCAGCGTATCGCGAACGGCCTTGGGCTGCTCGTGGATCTCCTTGATCATGAAATGCTCGAAGCCCGCCTTTTCGGCCGCCTCGGCGTCCCATTTGATCTCCACCGGATCTTTGGCGATCTGTTCGCCGTCGATGTTATAGAACGCCACGCTGCCCGGGGCCAGCACGCCGATCTCCATGTTGCCGATGTAGTATACGCTGCGGGTATACTTGAGGATGGCGGGCACGTCGCTTGCCAGGTAGCTTTCGCCCTCGCCCACGCCCAGGATCATGGGGCTGTCCTTGCGCGCGGCGTAGATCAGGCCGGGACGGTCGGCAAAAATGATCGCCAGCGCATAGCTGCCGCGCACGCGCACCATCGTGCGGGAAAGCGCGCCGATGGGATCGCGGCCATACTTCAGATAGTAATAATGCACCAGCTTGATGGCGGCCTCGGTATCGGTCTGCGATACGAAGGCATAGCCCTTTTTGTTCAGCTTATCCTTGATTTCCTGGAAGTTTTCGATGATGCCGTTATGCACGCCCACCACGAGCCCGTCGTCGCTGCAGTGGGGATGCGCGTTTTCGGTGCTGGGCTCGCCGTGCGTTGCCCAGCGTGTATGGCCGATGCCGCAGCAGCCGCGCAGCGTCTGTCCGCCGTTGGTTTTTTCCGACAGCACGCGCAGCCTGCCCTTTGCCTTGACCACCTGCACGGGTCCGTCGCCGTCGCGCACGGCCAGGCCGGCCGAGTCATAGCCCCGGTATTCCAGCCGGCTCAGCCCCTCCAGCAGGATGGGCGCGGCCTGTTTGCTTCCGTTATAGCCTACGATTCCACACATATCAGTTTGTTCTCCCTTTTATTTTTTTCTGGATCTGGCTTGTTTTCTTTTATTTTTCTGCTTTTCCAGCCACTGGCTGATGGGCGGCTGCTCGCGCGAGGCCAGCTTGCCCGCGTCGGCGTCAAGCACCACGCGGCAGATATTGGCGGCCATCGGACCGGCGATCAGCCCCAGTGTGCCCACCATCTGGAAGCCCGCGAACATCGAAATCATGGTCACCAGCGGATACAGCCCCAGCTGCTTGCCCACGATGCGGGGCTCGATGATCTGCCGGGTCGTGATGGTGACCAGGTAAATGATGAACAGGCCGATGGCGGTGTAATAATCGCCCATGATCAGCGCCACGATGGCCCAGGAATTCAGGAACAGGCCCGCGCCGATCACCGGCAGCACGTCGGCGATGCCGATCAGTATACCCAGCAGGATGGCGTAAGGCTTGCCCATGATCAGAAGCCCGGCGATGATGATCAGCGTGAGCACGAAGGAAATGAACATCTGCGCCTTGATCTGCCCGAACAGGGCGGTGAACACGCCGTCCTTGATCAGCCGGTAATGCGTCATGGTCTTTGCGGGCACCGTGCGGTCAAAATAGCCCGTGATGCGCTCCCGGTCATAGCTGAAATAGAAGGTGCCCATGATGGTGAAGATGATGGACAGAATGATGATGGGCAGCGAGGTGGCGGTATTGATGGTAAAGCCCGCGATGCGTGTGGAAAGATTGCCCGCGAAGGATACCACCTGGCTCAGCAGGTTATTGAGGGCGTTGTTGACGTTGGTGAGAAAGTTTTCGGGAAGCAGATGCTGGTAATCGGCATACAGGCGGTTGACCAGATCGGTCAGCGCGTTGTACAGCGACCGCGCCAGATCGGGGATCGCCCGCAGCAGGTTCACGCCCTCGTGCACCGCGCGGTTGGAGGCCAGCAGGATCAGGGCGGTCAGCAGGCCGAACAGCAGCGCCATGCACAGCAGCGTGGCGATGATGCGCGCCGCCTTCAGGCGTTTGAGCGCCCGGCGCAGCAGCCTGGCCACCGGCTCCAGCAGCGCGGCGAACACCAGCGCCAGCGCGAAAGGCCAGAAATAAGGAAACAGCCGCACGGCCAGCAGACACAGCGCCAGCACCAGCACGATGATGCCCATGCGCCGGGGAATGCCGTTCAGCGATGTGTTCCAGGCACTGAGACGATCCAGCATGCTGCCCATGGCATGGCCTCCCTGATTACAGTGTACCAATTCTCTTCCAGTTTTATTATACCAAACCTCTATTTTTATTGCAACCGGAAAACGCCGCCGCCCGCGCGGGCCAAATATGGCAAAGTTCGCTCTTGCCATGATCGCGGAGCTTGTGCTATAATATTTTTTACTGAACGCAATCCTGATTCTGAAAGGAGCCTTTCCATGAAATCCACCTTTTCCCGCATGTTCGCTTTCGCGCTGTGCCTGATGCTCAGCCTGTCCGTCGCCGCCTTCGCTCTGGCTGAAACCGCCGGCGACGCCGCCGCCACCGGCGAAGCCGCGCAGACCGAAGTCAATCCCGTTGCCGCGCTGCTTGGCACCTTCCTGCCCATGATCCTGATCGTGGTGGTGTTCTATTTCTTCCTGATCCGTCCCCAGCGCAAGAAGGACAAGAAGGTTAAGGAAATGCTGAACGCCCTGAAGGTGGGCGACCGCGTGTGCACCATCGGCGGCATGTACGGCACCATCACCAACATCCGGGATGAAAATACCGTTACCCTCGCGCTGGGCCCGCAGGAAATCCCCGTGGTCTTCGCCCGCTGGGCCATCCGCAGCGTGGAAGAGATCAGCGTGGAGAACGATTCCGAAGTGCTGGCCTGAGCACCCCATAACCGACAGACGATGGGCGCTTGAAAAAGCGCCCTGTTTCTTATTTCAGATAACCGCGGGCGGGTATTGCATACCCCCCGCGTGCCCCCCCGCCCGGTTTTTCCTCTCGGCCTTTCGGACCTCCCGGGCGGAAAAACCGCAAGGAAGGAAAATTCCCTCCGGTCGTCTACGCTCCCTGCGGCAATTTTCTACCCGGGGCCTGCCGGCCCGCTCTCGCTGAAAATGATCCACCGGATCATTTTCCGGGCGCTGCGAGCCCTCCCGGCGTACACGCCGCCGGTGCGGATTATAATCAGGGGGAGCGCCCCCTGATAATCCCCCGAGGGCGCGTTTCGCCCCATTTCTCTGCCGCATGACCAAGCAAGTTGTCTGAACGAAAGGGAAAAGACTATGTGTGCCATCACCGCTCCCCGCATGGATACCAGAACGCTGGCGCAGTGCGCCCTGTGCACCGCGCTGATCGCCGTTTGCAGCTGGATCAGCATTCCGGCCGCCGTGCCCTTTACCCTGCAGACCTTCGCCGTGTTTTTCACCTGCGATCTGCTGGGCGGCGCGGCCGTGATCCCGGTGCTTCTGTATATGCTGCTCGGCGCTGCGGGCGTGCCGGTGTTTTCGGGCTTCAGCGGCGGGCCGGGCGTGCTGCTCGGGCCTACCGGCGGCTATATCATCGGCTTTCTGGGCATCGTCGTGTGCATGGCGGCCTGGAAAAAATGGCTGAACGGCCGCCTGCCCGTCGTGGGCATGGTCCTCGGGCTGGCGGTGTGCTATCTGTTCGGCACGGCGTGGTTCGCGCGCGTATACGCGAACAACGGCAGCGCCGTTTCCTTCGGCCAGGCGCTGGCCTGGTGCGTGATCCCCTATATCGTTCCCGACGCGCTGAAGATCGCGCTGGCCCGCCTGGTCGGAAGCCGCGTCAGGGCCGCCCTGAAAAAAGGCCGCGCGTGACGCCGGCGATCATCTTATCCGTTTGTATTATCAGGTCGCTTTTCCTACATAAAAATACTTGCCTTTTGTCAGTCGAAGTGATATGATGATCTGACAAGATTGGTATATTCGGAGGAAGAACAATGCTGCGGGAGTTAACCTTCGGCTCGATGGTGTTCCGGCTGCTGCTGGCCATGGGCGTAAGCGCGGCGGTGGGCTATGAGCGCTCCAAAAAGGAACAGGCCGCCGGCATGCGCATCTATATGCTGATCAGTATCGGCGCGGCCATGAGCGTGCTGCTGTCGATCTATCTTTATCAAATGCTGATCGGCCCCTGGGCCGACACGGTGGACGAGGTGGGCTTCAAGTACGACGGCTCCCGTCTGGTCAGCCAGGCCGTAGCCGGCATCAGCTTTCTGGGCGCGGGCATCATCATCAAGGGCCTGCACCACCAGGTCAGAGGCCTGACCACGGCCACCGGCCTGTTCGTCACCGTATGTATCGGCATCGCCTCGGGCGCGGGCTTTTATGAGATCGTGGCCGTGGCCGGGGTGCTGGTCGTGCTGGTGCTCAACGTGATGTCGCTTGTGGAGGGCGCGTACAAGCGCCGCCTGCGCAACATTACCCTGTACGTGGAGTTCTCCTCGGTGGAGGATATTCAGGAAATCACCACCCTGCTGCAGGAACAGAACGCCCAGATATCCGATATCGATATCGAGCGCTCAGAGCGCAAGGACGGCTATTATCCCTGCGCCACGTTTACGGTCCGGCTCAGCCGCGAAAACCATTCGCATTCCGGCGTACTGTCCTCCCTGGCGGAGCTGAGCTGCGTCCGCTCCGTTCGGGAACTGATTTTCTGAGGAGGGCGCGTCTATGTTTGATTCGCTTCATTTTCTGCGGAATATGGACTTTTTCTCGTCGGTGCTGCGCATCCTGCTCGCCTGCGTCTGCGGCACGCTCATCGGCATGGAGCGCTCCTACCGTAACCGCCCGGCCGGCATCCGCACGCATATCCTGGTATGCATGGGCTCGGCCATGGCGGCGCTTACCGGCCTGTACCTGTATATGGCGCTCAAGCTCCCTTCGGATATTTCGCGTATCAGCAGCCAGGTCATTACCGGCCTTGGCTTTATCGCCGCGGGTCCCATCATCGTGACCAAGCAGCTGACCATCCGGGGCCTGACCACCGCCTCCGGCATGTGGACCACCGGCATCATCGGCCTGGCGATCGGCAGCGGCTACTATGAGATCGGCGTGGTGGGCACCCTGCTTGTGCTGCTTACCGAAACCTGGTTCGGGCACCTGGCAAGGCTGATCCGCCCCACCCCGACCTACAGCATCGAAGTGCAGTACAGTAAAAAGGCCTCGCTGGACGAGATGCTGCGCTTCTGCAAAAACAGCCATATGAACATCATCAACCTCAAAATAATCACCCCGGAAAAAGGCAGCGGCTCCAAGCACGTCGCGACGGTCACGCTGAGCGGCAGCACCGACTGCGAAGAGCTGCTTCTGCAGATCCGCTGCATGACCGGCATCGCGCAGGCCAACATGGCGTCGCAGACCGAGGACGATTAACGCAGGCCGGGAAAACCGCATATCCGCATCGCATGAAAAAGGGGCTGCTGCACTAAGCCCCAACAAAAAAACGGAGAAGTTCGTGAGAACAACTCCGTTTTTTGCTGTATAATGTAACTACCATGAAACAATATCAGCAATCAAATT
>CACWLY010000113.1 GCA_902761825.1 uncultured Eubacteriales bacterium | reverse complement strand
CAAGCGCATTCTGGTCATTCCCCAGTACGCCCTGGTGCAGGTGCAGGAGGTCGGCTCCAAATGGTGCTATGTGACCTATAACGGATACAGCGGCTATGTTATGACCAAATACCTGAAGATGTAATCCTTTCTCCTCAGACATCCAATTCAAGAAGGGCGAATCAAAAGCGCAAAAGAGAACGTCAGGGCCTGCGCCCTCGCTGTACTTCCTGTTCTCATATGAAATGACCATGCTCCTTGGGGCATGGTCATTTAGTGTTATTTTATCCTTTGCGTCATGGCTTATCGCGAAGAATCCGTATTATACTATTCTCAATCTAAAATCTTATCATCTTTGGGTGTCTTTTCCGTCTTGGCGTTGCTTCATTGGTCAACGTAGCGCTGCTACGCCTCCCTCCATTCAGCTTAGCCAGGGCGAAAAATCCATCCCAAATCTGATAATCTTTTATACTGAGAATAGTATTATCTCCGTCCGCCCCCGATCACCACAGCGCTTTTTCGGCGGCTTCGGCGTCGGCGAAGGGGCCGGGCAGGGCGTCCAGGCCGCGGTGGCTGCCGAAGTAATCGCGGTCGAAGGTAATGGCCGATCCGTCGGGGTTCTCAAACCGCTGTTCGGGCTCGAAGGCGCAGCCCAGGATATCGCTGGTGATGATGCCGTCGCGGAAATCGCCCAGCAGATCGTAGATGTTGGTTTTGAGGTAATACTTGCCGTTCTTTTCCGCCAGCGCGATCCGGGCCTTCTTTTTGACCGTCAGGCCGTGCTTTTCGTGCTTGCTCACGTCGGCTCCGTTCAGGTAGGCGTTGCCCTCCACCCAGACCGGCAGATGGCCGAAGTGATACTGGGCCAGTTCGCCCATGTTGGGCTCCTCGCCGAGCTTGAAATTGGCGATCCATTCCTCGTAGGAGGGGAAGATATCGAAGCAGGCGGTGCCGGCCACCTCGTAATCGGCGTTTTTGGGCGTGCGGCTGGGATCGGTAATGGGATAGTGCTGCACGATGATGTTGTTGTACACGCGGTCGTCGCCGTGCAGGATGGTCATGAAGCCCGCCACCTCGGTGCGGTGCCGGATGTGATAGGGCGTGTAGCGCGGCTCGCGCTGACCGTTCACGATGCTGTCCACGCCGCTGTTGATCAGGCCGAAATTGCCCAGCATCAGGTTGTGCACCACGGCGATGCCCTCGCTGGGGATCACCACGCTGGTTTTGGAGAGCATCACGTTGTTGTCGATCAGCGTGGGCCCGTGGCCGACCTCGATGAACACGTCGTTTGAGAACATCGCGCCCTTTGCGGGAACCGCGCCGTCGGGACGGTGGTTGTCGTGCAGCAGGTTCTGGGTGATGCGCGCGCCCTGGGCCTGCCAGTCGAACCATACGCCCATGATGCAGTGGTGGATGTGGTTGCGGCGCACGGTCACGTCGATGGCGGCGTGCAGCTTGATGCCGGCGGTCTCCGCACCGCCCAGCTGCTGGCTGTTGCAGATATGGTGGATATGGCAGTCCTCGATGGTGGAGAACACCGCGCCCATGCGGCCCACGATGCCGGTCTGCTCGCAGTGGTGCACGTTGCAGCGGCGGATGATATGCCCGCCCACCTTCTCCTTGAGCCAGCCGTGATACTGGCCGCGGCATACGGCGTCGCGCTCCATCTGGGTGGGGCTCTTGACGTGCTTGGTGTAGAAGTACATGTCGTTTTCGGGATCGCGGTACTTGCCCAGGCTGATGCCGCAGCACTTGCTGCCCCAGATCTCGCAGTCCTCGATGATCCAGCCGCGGCTCCAGTGCGGGCCGATCATGCCGTCCTGATAGGCGGCGGGCGGGGCCCAGGTGGTGGCGGCCTTGCAGATATTGAAGCCGCTGACCGTAATATAGCCCACGCCGGTCTTGTCGGGCATGAAGCAGTTGCGGCGCACGTTGATTTCCACTTTTTCCCTGTTGGGATCCAGGCCCTGGAAATTGGCGTACAGCACGGTTTCGTCGCCGTCCTGCTCGGTATACCACTTGTAGCGCGATTCCTCGGGCTGCCAGCTGGTGGGATCGGCCTCGCCCTTCACGCATTCCTCGAGCGTCACGGTCTCGTACATCATCAGATCGTTGATATACACCGCGCCGGTATGCCGCACGGTGGGCGCGAAATACCAGTCGCCGCACACGAAGGTGGTGTAGGGGTTGTACGCGCCGAACACGCCGTTGTTCACGCGGTTGACCCAGACGTTGCCCTCGTAGGGCTTCCAGCCGGTCAGCTCCTCCGCGCCGGTGATCACCGCGCCCAGCGGCGTTTCGCTGCGGTAGGTGATGCGGCTGTCCTCCGTGCCCGCGCTGCGGGGATTGACGTACTCGCGGTAAACGCCGGGCGCTACGATGATCTCGTCGCCCGCCACGGCCACGCGCGCCGCGTCGTCGATATGCCGGAAGGGCGTTTCCCTGCTGCCGTTGCCTTCCCGGGGGGCCTTCGCGCTGACATAATAAATCATAAAAAAACCTCCTCGCCAGATCATGCTTCTGCTGCTTTTCAGTATAGCATAACCTTTGCGGGAAGGGAAGAACGATTCTGCGCGCGCGGCGAAGCCGTTTTTTTGTTATCCGCCGTATTTTCGCGCCAGGTATTCGACGGCCTTCACATAGCCGTCGAAGCCCAGGCCGATGAAGTGCGCCTCGCAGGCAAGGCCGGCGTAGGAAACCTGCCGGAAGGCCTCGCGCTTGCCGATATCGCTGATATGCACCTCGGCGGCGGGCAGGGCGACGGCCTTCAGGGCGTCGAGGATGGCGATGCTGGTATGCGTGTACGCGGCGGGATTGATCACGATGGCGTCCTCGCGGCCCAGCGCCTGCTGGATGCGCGTGACGATATCGCCCTCGCTGTTGGACTGGAACAGCGCGACGTCGACCCCCAGCGCCCCGGCCTTTTGGCGGATCAGGGCGCACAGGTCGTCATAGGTGCTCCGGCCGTAAATGCCCGGCTCCCGGATGCCCAGCATGTTCAGGTTCGGGCCGTTGATCACCAGTATTTTCATATTATTTTACCTCCCAGTGCGCCTTGAACAGCGCCATAATCCGCGCGGCGGCGTCCTGCGCGTCCCGGCCCGCGACGGCGTAATCCCGCAGCGCTTCGTACATCGGCGCGCGTTCCCGCGCCAGGCGCGAGAGCGTTTCCGGCGTGGCGGACAGCGGCCTGTCGCCCGCCCGGGACAGCGTATCCGTCGGCCGGTCCAGATGGAAGATCACGCCGTTCTGCCGCAGCGCGTCAAAGTTTTCGCGCCGGGTCACCGCGCCGCCGCCGGTGGCGACGACGCAGCCCGTTTGCATGCCCGCCTGCCGCACGGCCCTGGTTTCCAGCGCCCGGAACGCGTCCTCGCCGCGCCGCCGCAGGTATTCCCCGCAGGCGCAGCCGGTTTTCTCCTCGATCAGGCTGTCGGTGTCGATCAGCGGGCGGCCCAGCGCTTCGGCGAGCAGGCGGCCCACCGTGCTTTTGCCGCTGCCCGGCATGCCGATCAGCACGATGTTTGCCGTCTGCGCGGCGATCAGGCCGGCGACGCGCGCGATTTCGCCGTCGTCGATCCGGACGCCGCGGAACAGCTCGCTGGCCTGCTTGGCCTGCGCCGCGAGCATGTACAGGCCGTTCAGGCGCCGGATGTTTCGCTCCCCGGCCCGCAGCAGCAGGGCGGTTCTGGCCGGGTTGTAGATCAGGTCGAGCACGCCCTCCAGGCGCGGGAAAACGTCCAGGTCCACCGGCGACAGGCCGTTGCCCGGATACATGCCCACGGGCGTGGCGTTTACAATGACCGCGGCGTCGGCGTGCTTGCCGATCGTTTCATAATTATCCGGCCCGCTGCGGGAGATCACGACGACCTGCGCCGCGCCCATGTCCGCCAAACACGCGCGGACCGTCCTGGACGCGCCGCCGCTGCCCAGTACCAGGCATTTTTTGCCGCGCGGATCGACGCCCGCCCGGCGCGCCATCTGAATAAAGCCGTAATAATCGGTGTTGTAGCCGTGCAGCCTTCCCGCGCCGTCCTTGACGACGGTGTTGACGCAGCCGATCCTGCGCGCGGCGGGCGACACGCTGTCCAGCCAGGGCAGAACGGCCTGCTTGTAGGGGATGGTCACGTTGAGCGCCGTGAACTCGCGCGCCGAAAAGAACGCGGGAAGGTCCTCCGGGCTCACCTCCCACAGGGCGTAATCGTAGCCGCCCAGGGCTTTATGGATCTGCGGGGAAAAGCTGTGGCCCAGCTTTTCGCCCACTAAGCCGTACTTTTCCATCATACCGTCTCCGAATAGCTGCCCAGGTAAGAAAAGCTGTCCAGCGTCGCTTCCAATTCGGCGATCAGACGCGTAAAGGCCGGGGAATACACCGAGGCGTCGATATCGAAGCAGAACATGAACTCAAAATCCCGGCCCGGCATGGGGCGGCTTTCGAGCTTGGTCAGGTTGATGCCCTGGGCGTAAAAGCGCGTCAGCAGCTGCCACAGACTGCCGGGGCGGTTGGGCAGCGAGAGCATCAGCGTCGTGCGGTCGGCCCCGGGATAGATTTCGAGCAGTCTGGAGATGCAGATGAAGCGCGTGTGGTTGTTGCTGTTGTTCTGGATATCGGCATCGGCGCGCTGCAGGCCGTACAGCGCGGCGCAGGCGGCCGAGGAGATGGCGGCGGCGTCGCGGCGGCCGCTCTCCCGCACCAGCTTGGCGGCCTCGGCCGTGTTTCCGCACACGTTCACATGCCAGTCCTTGTGCCGGGCCAGATATTCCGAGCACTGGCCGATCGCCTGCTCGTGGGAATACACTTCCCGGATCTCCCCGGGCTTTACGCCCGGCAGCGTGAGCAGCGCGTGGTCGATCTTGATCCGCGCCGAGCGCACGATATAGAAATGATGCCGGATGATCTGGTCGTACACGCTGTTGACCGAGCCCGCCAGGCTGTTTTCGATGGGCAGCACGCCGTAGCGGCACAGCCCGCTTTCGATGGCGGAAAACACGCTGCCGAAGGTTTTGAAGTACATGATGGAGGGCGAGCGGAACAGCTTTTCGCAGGCGATCTGCGAATACGCGCCCTCCACGCCCTGGCAGGCCACCATGGCCTTGGGCGGGAAGAGCGGCGCGGTGTTCTTCACCGCCTCGCCGATCTCGCGGGAAAGCGCGCTCGGGCGGCCCGAGGCCAGCAATTGCCGGGCGCGGCTCTGCTCCATCAGCATGCCGAACATCGCGCGCACGCCGCTTTCGTTTTCCTCCCCGGCCATTTCGCCCACCCTGTTCAGCAGGCTGCGCTCGCGTTCGCCGTCGTATACGGGCAGGTTATGCTCGCGCTTGTATTCGCCGATCCGGCTCACGGTTTCCATGCGCCGCCTGTACAGCTCCACAAGCCCGGCGTCGATCCGGTCGATCTGGTCCCTGAGTTCGCTGATATCCATAACGCGTTCTCCTTTCACAGCAGCCTGTCGAGCAGCGCCAGCGCGGCGACGGCTTCCACGACGGGCACGGCGCGCACCGCAACGCAGGGGTCATGCCGCCCGGTGATCGTAAGCTCGGTTTCCTCCATCGTGCGCAGGTTCACGCTCCGCTGCGGCTGCCCGATGGAGGGCGTGGGCTTGAAGGCCGCGCGGAAAACGACCGGCATCCCGGTGGTCATGCCGCCCACAACGCCCCCGGCGTGGTTCATGCGCGTGACGATTTTCCCGTCCCTGACGGCGTAGGGATCATTGTGCGCGCTTCCGCGCATGCGCGAAGCGGCAAAGCCGCTGCCGAACTCCACGCCGCGCACGGCGGGAATGCCGAAAAGCGCAGCGCCGAGGGAGGATTCCAGCCCGCCGAACAGCGCGTCGCCAAGCCCCGCGGGCAGGCCGACGGCGGCGCATTCCACCACGCCGCCCACCGAGTCCAGCGCCTGGCGCGCCTCCCCGATCTCCGCGAGCATCCTGCGCCCGGCCTCGGCGTTCAATACGGGAAAGCCGTTTCGCAGCACGGCGTCGAAATCCCCGGGGCCGACGTTCACGGGATCGAAGGCGTCGTCCTCGACCGGGCCGACGGAGGCGATGTGCGCGCCGATCCGCACGCCCCTGCGCTCGAGCGCCTGCAGGGCGATGCCGCCCGCGACGCACAGCGGCGCGGTGAGCCGGGCGGAAAACTGCCCGCCGCCCCGGATATCGAAGCTCCCGCCGAATTTGACGAGCGCGGGATAATCGGCGTGCGAGGGACGCGGAACCTCCCGGAAGCGCGAATAATCGCCGCTGCGGGTATCGGCGTTTGGGATCACGGCGCATACCGGCGCGCCGCAGGTGACGTCCCCGTTCAGCCCGCTCAGGAATTCGGGAATATCGGCTTCCTTCCGGGCGGTGGTGAAGCTGCCCTGCCCCGGGGCGCGGCGGCGCAGAAAGGCCTGCAGCCGTTCCCGGTCCACGGCGATCCCGGCGGGAAGCCCTTCCATCACCATGCCCACGGCGGGCGCGTGCGACTGGCCGAACACCGCGACCGTCAGCTTGTTTCCGTTAAACCGCATCTGTTTCCTCCTCCGCCAGGCCGCCCAGCGCGGCGAACTGCGTAAAAAAGCCGGGATAGGATTTGTCCGCGCACTGCGCGTCCAGGATCGTGACCGGGCCGTCGGCCGCCGTAGCGGCCACCGCCGCCGCAAGGGCGATGCGGTGATCGCGGAAGCTGTCCGCCGTGCCGCCGGTCAGACGGCCCCGGCCGCTGATGATCAGCGCGTCGTTTTCGGCGCGCGCGGGCACGCCCAGCACGCGCAGCAGCGCCAGCACGCTTTCCACCCGGTCGGATTCCTTCAGGCGCA
The DNA here is from genome assembly GCA_902761825.1 of uncultured Eubacteriales bacterium. Taxonomy (GTDB): domain Bacteria; phylum Bacillota; class Clostridia; order Christensenellales; family Aristaeellaceae; genus SFMI01. The sequence goes on along the minus strand of CACWLY010000113.1, from coordinate 422 downwards.
GCCGGGCGACGGAGCGGATGCGCGTTTCTCCTGCGGCCGCCCCGGCCACCACCGACAAAACGGGCACCAGATCGGGAATGTCCGCGGCGTCCAGACTGACGCCGCGCAATTCGCCCTTCCGGACGGACACCGTTCCGCCGTCCGTTTCCACCCGCGCGCCGAAGCGGCGCAGGATCGTCAGGATCGCCCGGTCGCCCTGGGCCGAATCGGGGTTCAGCCCTTTGCAGGCCACGCCCCGCTCGCTCAGCGCGCCGGCCGCAAGCCAGAAGGCCGCGCCGGACCAGTCGCCCTCGACGGCCAATGCGCCGGGAGAGCGATAGCTTTGCCCGCCGGGGATATCGAAGCGGCCGGGCGCCTGCGCGATCCGCGCGCCGAAGCGCCGCAGCATATCCAGCGTCATGTCCACGTAGGGAGCCGATTCC
>CACWLY010000112.1 GCA_902761825.1 uncultured Eubacteriales bacterium | reverse complement strand
CTTCCGGCATGTCCTGGTGATCCCTTCACGCTTGAATAGATTGACAGCATTCTCTTTGAATTCAGTGCTATATCTTGCCACTGTGATAACCCCTCGCTTTCTGAATCCTCCATGTTCTTTCATGGTATCATCTCTCACCATCACAGTCTTATGATTAGAAAGATAATAAACAGCAAAAAAAAGAAAAGTTGACAATGGCCTTGATCATAGGAATGCCTACAGAATCCTCTGTCATTCGTAAGGCCATGAAGAATCTGATCGAGGAAAATGATCTGCCCCCGGTCGTGTTCCACAGCCTCCGCCACTCCAGTATTACCTACAAGCTGAAGCTGACTGGCGGTGACATCAAGGCCGTTCAGGGCGACTCCGGCCATGCGCAGGCGGCCATGGTAACCGATCAGTACTCTCATATCCTTGACGAGACGAGAATCGCCGTACCAATGCTGAGCTGATCGAAAAGGCATTCTATGCTGGCAAAGGCTCAGAGCCTGATGCCTCCTCTGACGGCAAGAAGAAGATCGCAGAAGCAGCGGAAACTGAGAAGCAGGAAAGCGTGAGCCCTGAACAGCTTGCAAAGCTTCTTACTAACCCTGAAGTGATCAATATGTTGAAAGTTTTATCAAAAACAATCGGAAATTAGGGATTGCACAGGGCGATCGCTTATTGCAAATTAATTAAGTAATTATTACAATTATATTACCAAAAGGGTTCTTTTTTCTGGATCATTCTCTCTCAGATAAAGAAAGTTTTCTTCCCCGTCTTTTCATATCGGTAGTTGCGGATCCACAGCAGGATATCCACCGTGACCATGACGGTATTGATGATATAGAAGATGAATGCGAGATTATAGTTGTGCGCCACGATCTTGCCGCAGATACCGCAGATATACCCTAAAAGGATAAAGCAGCTGAAAAAGATGCTTTTTCCGCCGGTAGACCAGCTTTTGTACATGCGCGCGATGGACAGGGGCCAGGAAATGCCAAAGCAAAGGATCATGATGGTTTCCAGGATGGTGGCAGTATTCATTGAATTCACCTCGTTGTTCAGTTCGTGCGGCATTTTTCCAGCAATCCGCGTTCAGACAGGCTCTTTACCAGCGCATCGCCGATCCGGTCCGGCGTGAGCGCGACTTCCACTCCGGCAGCGCGCAACGCTTCGATCTTGCCCGCTGCGGTACCCTTGCCGCCGGAGATAATGGCCCCGGCGTGGCCCATGCGCTTGCCTGCCGGGGCGGACTGCCCGCCGATAAAGGCGGCCACGGGCTTGGTCATTTTCCTTTTGATGTATTCAGCGGCTTCTTCTTCGCCGCTGCCGCCGATCTCGCCGTTCATGACCACCGCATAGGTATCCGCGTCCGCTTCAAATGCCTCCAGCGCGTCCACGAAGCCTGTCCCCCGGATGGGATCGCCGCCGATGCCCACCACCGTGGATTGCCCGATCCCACGGTCAGAAAGCTGTTTGACGGCTTCATAGGTCAGAGTACCGGAACGGGAAATGATCCCCACATGGCCTTTGCGGTGGATATAGCCGGGCATGATGCCGATCTTACATTCGCCCGGCGTGATGATGCCCGGGCAGTTGGGGCCGATGAGCCTGGTATTGGTTCCCGCCAAATAACGCTTGACCCGCTCCATATCCAGGATGGGAATGCCCTCTGTGATGCACACCACCAGTTCGATCCCCGCGTCCGCCGCCTCCAAGATAGCGTCCGCCGCAAAGCGGGGCGGCACATAGATCACCGAGGCGTTGGCTTCGGTGGCTTTTTTAGCCTCCGCCACCGTTTGAAACACCGGCACGCCAAGCAGCGTCTGGCCGCCCTTGCCGGGGGTAACGCCGGCGGCGATCTTTGTGCCGTAAGATAGCATCTGTTCCGTGTGGAACGCGCCCTGTTTGCCGGTGATGCCCTGCACGATCACCCTCGTATTTCCATCGACCCAGATGCTCATGCCCCGTCGCCCCCCGTCCATGCCGCGGCTTCCACTGCCTTGCGCGCGCCGTCGGCCATATTCTCCGCGGCGATGATTTTTAGATTGGAAGCCGCCAAAATCTGCTTGCCCAGTTCAACGTTCGTTCCTTCCAGCCGCACGATCAGCGGAATGGAAATACCCATTTCCCGGGCGGCCGCCACCACGCCCTCCGCAATGACGTCGCACTTCATGATGCCGCCAAAGATATTGACAAAGATCGCGCGAACGTTTTCATCCGAAAGCAGCAGTTCAAACGCCGCCTGCACCTTTTCTTTGGAGGCGCTGCCGCCCACGTCTAAAAAATTGGCCGGTTCGCCGCCGAAATGCTGGATGATGTCCATGGTCGCCATGGCCAGCCCCGCGCCGTTGACGAGACAGCCGATGCTGCCGCTTAAGCTCACAAAATTCAAATCATATTGGGAGGCCCGGTATTCCCGCGGGTCTTCCTCGTCGGTGTCCCGCAGCTCTTTCAGGTCCGGGTGCCGGAACAGGGCGTTGTCGTCAAAGGTCACTTTCGCGTCCAAACATATGAGTTGTCCATCGACCGTCAGCACCAGGGGGTTGATCTCCACAAGCGAGCAATCCTTTTCCCGATAAAGCCGCGTCATGGAGTCAAGCAGCGATATGAGTTCCTTCTCATTTTCACCGGTCAGCCCTAATACACCGGAAACCTGCAATCCTTCATAGCGCTTGAAGCCTTCCACCGCGGAAACGGGGACACGGGCGATGCGTTCGGGGTGGGTCCGGGCGGTTTCTTCGATCTCGGTACCCCCGTCCGCGGACGCGATGATCACCAAGCAAGCGTTTTCATGGTCGCCGGTCACGCTCAAGTAAAACTCTTTTTTCACCTCCACGGCCGGGGTGACCAGCAGCTTGCGCACCAGCTTGCCTTCCGGTCCCGTCTGATTGGTCTTAAGCCGCATGCCCAACATTTCCCCGGCGATGGCGCGCGCCTCGTCCGCGTTTTCCGCCAGCTTGACGCCGCCCGCTTTGCCGCGTCCGCCAGAATGGACCTGCGCTTTCAGCACGCAGCGGCCGTACTTTTCCGCGGCCGCCGCGGCCTGCTCCACAGTGGCGGCCACTTCTCCCGGGGGTACGGGCGCGCCGTACGCGCCCAGCAGTTCCTTGGCTTGATACTCATGGATTTTCATTGCTTCGCACCTTTTTTCTTTTCGGAACGGGCTGCCGGGGCGTTCCCCTCCCCAGGAACGGCAGACGCCAGCTTCACGCCCTCCGCCAGCGCCTTTAGATTGATCTCCTCCGTACCCCGGGGGATATGGAGCGAGGCGGCCTTCTTTAGTGTCTCCATGTCCGTAATGCCCAGCAGTGCGTTGATGCACCCCACAGCCAGCACATTCGCGGTCTGGGCGCGGCCCACCGTCTCTTTGGCCGTGCGCAGGATGGGAAGGCGAAGTACCCGGTGGCCGTTCAAATTCTCCGGCACAGTAAGGCCCTCGTCAACGAGCACCAGGCAGTTTTCGGGGAGCGCGCGGGTGTAGGTATCCAGCGCCTTCTGGGTCAGCGCCATGAGGAAGGTGGGCTGCTGCACCTTGGTAAAGCCGATGGGATCGTCCGAGATGAGCGTCTCCGCTTTACAGGCCCCGCCGCGCGCTTCCGGGCCATAGGACTGGCTCTGGGCGGTGTATTTTCCTGACTGGACGGCCGCTTCCGCTAAGATGACCGAAGCGAGGATCACGCCCTGGCCGCCGCTGCCCGCCAGACGAAGCTCCATTTTACTCATTTGCTTCACGCTCCTCTGCCAGCTTCTTGATCAGCATATCGTATTTATAAGTAAATTCTGGATACTGGGCATGATGCAGCAGGCCGATGACCAGCTTGTCCTTCAGCTGCTCCGGGTCCATCTTGGCCGCCTGCTCCACCGTGACCCCATGATCCCGCTGCCACTTCATCATTTCTACAGCGTCGCCTTTTTTATTCTTGCGCCCGTAATAGGTGGGGCAGATGCTGGCCACGTCGATAATGGAAAAGCCTTTGTTGCGGATGCCGTCTTGGATCAGGCCGATGGTCTGCTGCACATGGTACGCGCTGCCCCGGGCGGCATAGGAAGCGCCCGCCCCGTAGGCCAGACCCGCGATATCGAAGGAACGGTCCAGATTGCCGTAAGGGGCGGTGGTGCCGTAAGCGTTGGTAGGCGTGGTGGGGCTGTACTGCCCGCCCGTCATGCCGTAAGTGCTGTTGTTCATCACCACCACGGTAAGCCCGATGTTCCTCCGGGCCGCGTGGATCAGGTGATTGCCCCCGATGGCGGAAATGTCGCCGTCCCCAGCGATCACGATGACCTCCAGCTCGGGATTGGCCAGCTTGATGCCCGTAGCGAAGGCAATGGCCCGGCCGTGGGTGGTGTGGATCGTATTGAAGTCCATGTAGCCCGCCGCCCGGGAGGAGCAGCCGATGCCCGAAACGATCACGGTCTGGTTGCGGCTCAGGCCCAAGTTCTCGATGGCCTGCGCCACGTCGCGCATGATGATGCCGTTGCCGCAGCCGGGACACCAGATTTGCGGCAAATGCTCTGGACGCATGTACTTATAAATCAGGTTGGACATTTGTTTTGTCCGGGAAGCCGCGTTTACGTCGCCTGTATTGACTTTCATTTACGCTTCCTCCACTTTCTGCAGGATCTCCTGCGGTGTAATCACAGCGCCGTTGTACTTTCCCACAAAAGCGACGGGGCAGGCACCGCGGGTCAGCCTCTCCACTTCCAGTACGATCTGGCCGCAGTTATGCTCGGCCACCACGATTTTTTTAAGCCCGCCCAGCGCCGCGGTCAGTTCCCTTTCCGGGAAGGGCCAGATGGTGACGGGGCGGAAGATGCCGCAGCGGACTCCCTTAGCCCGCGCCATTTCCATGGCGGTCTGCGCCGCGCGCATGGTGCCGCCGTAACAAACGATGGCCACGTCGGCGTCGTCCATGTTGACCTGTTCGTAACGGACGATGTCCTTGTAGTTGTCCGAAATCTTGTGCATCAGCCGGTACATCAGCTTCTCCGCTTCCTCGGTGGAGTTGGTGGGGAAGCCCGATTCGTCATGGATCAGGCCCGTGATGTTGTAGCGCTGGCCGCAGCCGAAGGGCGCCATCTGGGGGACCATCTGGCCCTTTTTCTCGTTCATATGGTACGGCTTGCGTTTCGGATCGGGAAACTGCACCGTGGGCCGGTTGACGATGGTGATATCCTCCGCTTCCTTCATCTGCATGCCCTCGCGCAAATGCCCGATGATCTCATCCATCAGGAAAATCACCGGCGTCCTGTACCTTTCGGACAGATTAAAGGCGCGGATCGTCTGGTAATACGCTTCCGTGACCGAGGAAGGGCTGATCACGATGATCGGGTGATCTCCGTGGGTCCCCCAGCGGGCCATCATCACGTCGCCCTGGGACGGGGAAGTTGGCATGCCCGTAGAAGGACCCATGCGCTGCACGTCCACCACCACGAGGGGGATTTCCGCCAGGCAGGCGTAGCCCAAGTTTTCCTGCTTTAAGGAAAAACCGGGGCCGCTGGTAGCGGTCATGGATTTTACGCCCGCCACCGACCCGCCGATGGCGCAGGCGATGGAGGCGATCTCATCTTCCATCTGAATGAATTTCCCGCCCACCTGGGGCAGACGGTAAGCCGAAAGCTCGGCGATCTCGGTGGAAGGGGTGATGGGGTAACCCGCGAACAGCCGCATACCGGCGGCAATCGCGCCTTCCACACACGCTTCGTTTCCCTGCATCAATACGACTTGATCCACTGGTTCGCATCTCCTTCCGGCTCTTCTTCGTTGATATAAATCGCGTAATCCGGGCAGCGAAGCTCGCATTGTCCGCACAGTACACATTCCGCGTCCTTGACGCGCTGCACCTTATCGTTCACGATCTCCAGCGCTCCTTTGGGACAGAACGCCGCGCAGATTCCGCATCCCTTGCACCAGTTCGGGTTCAGGATCAGTTCCTTTTTGACCGTCATAATCTGCCTCCTATACCACATCATTCATATCGATCTATTTTTTTATCGCGTCTTTCTGATAAGTATTATACCTCATTCCAATCACAAATTAAAACAGTTTTTATATCGTAGTTTTCACAAGCATTATTTTGTGATATAATTTCAACGAAGAACAGGGGGCGGTCGAATGAATTTTCAGAACATGGAATACTTCATGATGGCGGCGGAAACGGGCAACATCACCCGGGCCGCTGAACGATTGCACATCAGCCAGCAAGCGCTGAGCGACTGCATATCACGCATGGAATCGGAACTGGGCTGTCGGCTGTTTGAACGCCGGCAGGGGCTGGAACTCACCTACGGCGGACGCCAGTACCGAGCGGCGGTGAAACGGATGCTGGATTTGTACAAGCAAACAGTGGTCATGCTGAACGACATCAACGAAAATATCCGCGGGGAACTGCGCGTCGGCATTTCATACACCCGGGGTCAGGCGATCCTGCCCATGGTGCTGCCGGAATTCGTGCGCCGATTCCCCCTGGTGGAGCTTTCCGTACAGGAGGACAGTACACAGATGCTGGAAAGCCTGCTGGAGCGCGGAGAAATCGACGTGATGATCGGCTTTGCCCCGTTCCGCATCGACCGGGCGGAATCGTTCCCTTTGATGAAAGACCGCCTCCATCTTGTCATCCCAAAGATCCTGCTGCGGGATCGCTGGAGCACCACGGAGCAGATCGAAGCCCGCCTGTCTGCCTTCCGCGCGGATCACGATATCTCCATATTCCGCGATTTTCCTTTCGTCATGCTCAAGGAGGGGGACCGCATCCGCACCATCATGGATCAGGCGTTTAAAAAAGCGCGAATCAAACCGCTGATCAAATTTGAAACCAACAATACGCAGACAGCCATGGCCCTCGCCGCCGAGGGCATCGGGATCGCCGTATGCCCGGAGCTTTACCTCAACAGCAATTATGTGGCTTCAGGCACAGCCGGGTCGTATATCCGCCAGTTGGTCGAGGTATGTCCCCTGTTCGACGATTCCCTTTCAGACACCATCGCCATCGGATACAACAAGGACCGTTATTGCAGCAAGACCGCCGAAAGCTTCATCCGCTTATGCCTGGAAAAAATGCACGGAGCGGAATATCCCACCCCGTTTCAGGGAACTCCAGCGGAAATATGAGAAATTCTTCCGGGAACTGGAACGCGAAGTCCAGAACGCGGAGGGAAGCTCACAAGTCACATTCGCTTCGAGGCAGTAGTTTTTTCTTTAGCTCTTCATTGTGGTACAGAAGGAAAAACAAGCCTGCCGTGAAGAAGTCGATGAAACCCAGGAGAAAGCCTGGACGGTTGGTTTATTCATAATGCATAAAAACATGTCCTTT
>CACWLY010000111.1 GCA_902761825.1 uncultured Eubacteriales bacterium | reverse complement strand
CAAAATCGTATGCGTACAACAGGCGTAACGGCAAGAGGCATTGTAACTCCGGTGTTCCAGCAGGGGGATGATCTGGTCAGTGCAGTCACACAGAGCGTTTGCGCGGCGGCGGAAGCGGAGAAGTTTGAACTGCATGACCGCGACATCGTGGCGGTGACGGAGGCGGTTGTCGGCCGCACCCAGGGCAACTATGCCACCTGCGCCCAGATCGCCAAGGACATCCGCACCAAGCTGGGGGAGGGCCCCATTGGCATCGTGTTCCCGATCCTGAGTCGCAACCGCTTCGGCATCCTTCTGCGGGCCATGACCATGGCGGCCCCCGAGGGCGTGATCGTGCAGCTGAGCTACCCCTCCGATGAGGTGGGCAATGCGCTGGTATCCTGGGACCTGCTGGACGAAAAAGGCGTGAATCCCTACAGCGACAGCTTTGATTACGCAGGTTTCCGCAAAGTATTCGGCATGAACACCGTACACCCCTTCACCGGTATGGACTATATTGAGTATTACCGCACCTTCGCGCCCAACGTGCAGGTGGTGTTCTCCAACGATCCTGCCTACATCCTGAACTATACCAAGAAGGTCATCGCCTGCGACATCCATACCCGCGCGCGCACCAAGCGCATCCTCAAGGCCAAAGGCGCAAGTGTTCTGGGCATGGACGACATCATGACCGCCCCCGTGGACGGCAGCGGCTTCAATCCGCAGTACGGCATCCTGGGCAGCAACAAGGCCACCGAGGAGAAGGTCAAGCTCTTCCCACGTGACTGCGATGCCTTTGTGAAGGAACTTCAAAACGCCCTGCTGCAGGCTACCGGCAAGCATATGGAAGTGATGGTCTACGGCGACGGCTGCTTCAAGGATCCCGTGGGCGGCATCTGGGAGCTGGCCGATCCCGTGGTCTCCCCGGCCTATACCGAGGGCCTGATCGGCACGCCCAACGAGCTCAAAATGAAGTATTTCGCCGATAACGAGCTGCGCGACCTGTCCGGCGAAGCCCTTGCCCAGGCCATGCGCGAGCGGATCAGAAAGAAGGACGGCGACCTGAAGGGCAATATGGCCTCCCAGGGCACAACGCCCCGGCGCTATACCGATCTGCTGGGCAGCCTGTGCGATCTGACCAGCGGCAGCGGCGACCGCGGAACGCCCGTGGTGCTGATCCAGGGATACTTCACCAATTTCGCCACCGAGTAAACCGGACGGCGGCAGCAATGAAGGAAACGATAAAGACCGTATGCGTCGTAGCCGCCGTCATCCGCGACGGCGGCCGCGTGTTCGCCACGCAGCGCGGCTACGGCCCGCAAAAGGACGGATGGGAGTTTCCCGGCGGCAAGATCGAGCCGGGAGAAACGCCGCGGCAGGCCCTCGCCCGCGAGATCCGCGAGGAGCTGGAAACCGACGTGCTGGTGGAAGATATGCTGTGCCGGGTGGAGTACGATTATCCCGCCTTCCATCTTTCCATGCGCTGCTATTTCTGCTCCGTCCTGTCCGGCAGCCTGATCCTGAAGGAGCATGAATCGGCCAGATGGCTGGATAAGGCCGCGCTGGACACCGTGGACTGGCTCCCGGCGGACAGGATCGTGGCGGAAAAACTCAAGCAATATCTGGAATAACTACAATAATAAAAAGCTGGGACAGCGTTATGCCAGGTCAACGTAGCGCTGCTACGCCTCCCTCCATTCAGCTTAGCCAGGGCGAAAAATCCATCCCAAATCTGATAATCTTTTATACTGAGAATAGTATTAGAGCCAATTCACGAAGGGTAAATTAAGACAAAAAAGAGAACGTTCGAGAGCTCCGCGCTCTCGAGCTCTTCGCCAGGGCCCGCTTGAGTCCGGGGCCTTCCGGCCCCGGACAGGCTTCCCTCCCCGGCGGGAGCTCGAGGGCAGCGCCCTCGTCGTTCTCCCTGATCTTAATTTCCTATTTGCATCATGGCTCTTAGGAAAACAGATATTACAGCAGAATGCACAGCACACCGCCGTCGCCCTCGTTGAGGATCTTCGTCAGGGCGGCGCGCACTTTTTCCTGCGCCTCCGGCGGCATGCGCGTCAGCTTGGCCGCAAGGCCCTCCCGGATCAGGCTTTCCAGGCTCCGGCCGAAGAAATTGGTTTGCAGGAGCTGCGATTCGTCCTGTTCCCAGGCCTGGCGCAGGGTAGCGGCAAAATCGTCGGTCTGCTCCTGGGTGCCCAGCACGGGCGAAACCTCGGTTTCAATGTCCGAGCGGATCAGATGCAGCGCCGGGGCTTTGGCCCGCATACGGATGGCGTAGCGCCCTCCCTGCTTGCTGACCTCGGGCTCGAACAGCTCCACGTCGCTCATGGTGGGCGTGACCAGCCCATACCCCGTTTCATTGGCTTCCCGCAGGGCGTTGGCGATGCGGTCGTATTCCTTCTTATCTGCCACCAGTTCTTTCAGCAGGCGCAGCAAATGCCCGTCGCTTTCGATCTCCGTCCCGCACTGCTCGCTGAGAATGCGGTTGAACAGCCCTTCCCTGAGCGGCAGGCCGAACAGCACGCCGCCTTCGCCGTAAGCGGTATTCTTCATCTGCGGCGTCTCAATGTATTCCGAATCCGCAAAAGCGCTCGCCGCCTGCGGCGCGTCGCACATGCGGTTCACCGCCGCGCCCGCTCCGCGCACCTTCTCCACAATATGCCGCGTCAGCCAATGCCCGTCGTCCAGCGCCGCGGCCCATTCCGGCAGCTGAAAGCGGAGCTCCCTGAGCGGGAAGGAAGAAAGCACGTCCTGCAAAACGCCCTGCGCGTCCTCCGCCGTCATCGTTTTCGCCGAGATCAGCGTCACGGGCACGTCGTACTTCTCCCGGAGCGCCGCGCGGAGCCGTTTCGCCTCCTCGCCGCCGGGTTCCGCGGAATTGAGCACCACCGCGAAAGGCTTGCCCAGCGCTTTCAGTTCGTTTATCACCTGCTCTTCCGCCGGCGCGTAGGCCGCCCGCGGCAGATCGGTCACCGTTCCGTCGGAGGTCACCACGATGCCCATCGTCGCGTGATCGGTCATGACCCGCCGCGTGCCGAGCTCGGCCGCTTCCTCAAAGGGCAGTTCGTGATCCGACCAGGGCGTGGCCACCATGCGCGCGCTTTCCCCCTCCTGCGTGCCCTGCGCGCCGCGGATCAGGTAGCCAACCGAATCCACCAGGCGCACCCTGACCGCATCGCTGCCCGGCAGCTGCACCGCCGCCGCGCCGTCCGAGGGCACGAAACGCGGCTGCGTGGTCATGATCGCGCGTCCGGTCGCGCTCTGGGGCAGTTCATCCACGATCCGTTCCCTGCGCGGCCCCGCCGGGATCAAAGGCAGCACCAGCTCGTTCATGAACGCGCTGATAAACGTGCTTTTGCCCGAGCGCACCGGCCCCACCACGCCGATATAAATGTCACCCTGTGTACGCTCCGCAATATCCCGATAAAGGGGCCAGTTGGCCCGCGCCGCTGTCTCCGACATGCCGCATCCTCCTTGCTTTGCCATCGCTGAAACACATTATGCGGCTTTTTATCGGTTCATACGTCTTTTCCCCTTGCAATGCGGGAAAAAACGGAGTATGCTGACTTCACATCCTGTTTTTTCCGGAGGTTTGCATGCGCGCTTCCCGCTCTATGAACATGACCGAAGGCCCGATCATGCGGCAGCTGATATCCTTTGCCGCGCCCATGCTGATCGGCCTGATTTTCCAGCAGCTGTACAACACGGTGGACACCATCGTGGTGGGCAATTTCGTCAGCGCGCAAGCTTTGGCTGCCGTGGGCACCACGGGGCCGCTGATCAATACGCTGCTGGGCTTTTTCAACGGTTTTTCCGCAGGCGCCACCGTCGTGATCGCCCGGGCTTTCGGCGCGCGCAATCCCCGCGACGTGCACAACGCCGTGCACACGACGATCCTGATGACGCTGATCCTGGCCGTTGTGATCACCGCGGCCGGGCTTGCGATGACCCCGCTGCTGCTCAGGCTGATGCGCGCGCCCGAGGACATGCTCCCCGAGGCCACGACATACCTGCGCATCTATTTCGGCGGAATCTCCGGGCTGATGCTCTACAACATGGGCGCGGGCATCCTGCGCGCCGTGGGCGACAGCAAGCGTCCCCTGTATTTTCTGATCTTTTCGGCCGTCGTCAACACGGCGGGCGACCTGACGCTGGTGCTGGTCTTCCGCATGGGCGTGGCCGGCGTGGCTTACGCCACCATCCTGGCGCAGGGGCTCAGCGCTCTGCTGGTGCTGTACGTGCTGATGCGGGACGACGGCATTTACCGGCTGAACCCGCGCAAGCTGCGCATTCACGCCGCGACGCTCAAAAAAATCGTTTCCATCGGCCTGCCCACCGCCCTGCAGAGCGCCATCACCTCCTTTTCCAACGTGTTCGTGCAGTCGTATATCAACGTGTTCGGCTCCTCCTGCGCGGCGGGCTGGAGCATATACGGAAAGCTCGACCAGTTCGCCCTGCTGCCGCTGCAGTCCATCAGCATGGCCAGCGCTACGTTCGTGGGCCAGAACCTTGGCGCGCTCAACATCTCCCGCGCCAAGCGCGGCATCCGCACCGCCCTGCTGAGCGGCATGTGCTGCACCGCCGTGCTGATGCTCCCGCTGATGCTGTTCGCCGAGCCGCTGCTCAGCCTTTTCAACCGTCAGCCCGAGGTATTGCATTACGGCCGCCTGTTCGTGCTTTGGATCTCGCCCTTTTACCTGTTCGCGTGCGTGAACGATATCCTCGGCGGCGCGCTGCGCGGCGCGGGCGAGGCGACGCCCGCCATGATCTGCATGCTGAGCAGCTTCGTGGTGATCCGTCAGATTTATCTGTACGTCATGTCTTCGCTGACGCACAACGCGCTGCTGACCGGCCTCGGGTATCCGCTGGGCTGGATCCTGTGCAGTCTCTTCCTGACGCTGTGTTATAAGCTGATCCCCTGGGAGGAGCGGCAGAAAACGCGGCAAAGCTGATCGGGGGCGGGCTTTTCAATTCCGCTGGTTTGTGGTATACTGTATAAAGTATTATTTGCCTGGAAGGAGTTATTTGATTTGGGAACCGCTAAATTCGCAGTTTTCGTCGATCTGGAAAACTGTGGCGCAAAGGTGGATACGCTGACTAACATTTTGGAAAAGGTCAAGATCCGCGGCGATATTCTTTTGGGGAAGGTGTACGGATATACCGATCGCTTCAGCGACCTGAAAGAAATTTTGCTTTCAAACACGTTTACCGTCGTACCCTCGCTCCGCTACGGCGTGGCGCAGAAAAACAACGCCGACATCATGCTGGTGATCGACGCGCTGACCACCGCGTACGCCAATCCGCTGATCGACAGCTTCTGCATCGTATCGGGCGACAGCGATTACGTTCCGCTGGTCGGCACGCTCAAGGGCATGGGCAAATTCGTGCTGGGCATCAGCCGCAGCGAGGCTGCCAGCAGCATTTTTATCAACGCCTGCAACGAATTCCAGTTTCTGGAAAGCGTGGGCGTCACGCCCCGCAGGCCGGCGCGCAGCAAAGGCCGCAAAGCGCCGCTCGAGGACGATACCGGCGACGAGGAAGCGCTGTGCAAGCTGATCGAAGGCATTCTGGACGAGGCCGAAGAGGACGAAATGTACGCGAGCGAGCTCAAGGGCGTGCTGCTGCGTCTGCGTCCCCAGTTCAATGAAAAGAGCTACGGCTGCGGCACGTTCGGCAAGCTGCTGAGCAAGCTCAGCAGCAAATACGGCACCTTCCGCATGCGCAACGACAGCTACAACGTGATGGTTTCCCTGACGCCCGACAGCAACGCCGGCAGCCAGGGCGACAGCCAGCCCCTGAACCGGGACACCTGGCGCGCGGCCTTTACCGCGCAGCTGCAACGCTACAAGGACGACGGCTTCGAGCGCATCAACCCCTCGATCCTGAAAGCCGACATCACCGGCGTGTACCCCGATTTCAGCGAGAAAGCCATCGGCTTCAAGCGTTTCAGCGACGTGCTCAAGCAGATGGAAAAGGACGGCCTGCTGCGGCTCGAGCTGGACGGGCAGAAAAACATGCTGATCAAGATGCTGTAACCCCTTTTCGTTTCATTGGAGGTCGCGATGGAAATCACCGAAAAGACGCCGATCCGCGATGTGCTGGCGCTCAGTCCGGGCACGGCCCGCATCTTCATGGAATTCGGCATGCACTGTCTGGGGTGCCCCCACGCCACCGCCGAAAGCCTGGAGGAGGCCTGCGCCGCGCACGGGGCGAACGTGGACGAGCTGGTGCACCAGCTGAACGAATACATAGCCGATTTGCAGGGATAAAACCAACGACCGATATACAGCCTTACCCGCGCTTTCCCGCAGGGCAAGGCTGTTTACGCTTAAAGCCGAATAAAATACTGAAAACGACCAATCTGACAGCAAGGAGAGGATCTTTATGAAAAGAATCGTTCTTACCGGCGGCGGCACCGCAGGACACGTCACTCCGCATCTCGCGCTGCTCCCGCACCTGCTGAAGGCGGGCTATGACGTGCACTATATCGGCACCGAAAACGGCATTGAGCATGAAATGATCGAAAAGCTGGACGGCGTGACCTATCATGCCGTCAAATCGGGCAAGCTGCGCCGCTATCATGACTGGAAAAACTTCACCGATCCTTTCCGGGTCGTCGCGGGCGCGTTTCAGAGCGCTCACCTGATTAGAAAGCTCAAGCCCGACGTGCTGTTTTCCAAGGGCGGTTTCGTGTCCGTTCCCGTGGTGATCGGCGCGTGGCTCAACCGCGTGCCCACCCTGTGTCACGAAAGCGACCTGACCCCCGGGCTCGCCAACAAAATCTGCTCCAAATTCGCCCGGAAGGTGGCGACCACTTTTCCGGAATGCGCGGAAGCGCTCGGAAAAAAGGGCGTTTTCACCGGCACGCCGCTGCGTCCGGAGCTTTTCCGCGGCAGCCGGGAGCAGGGCCTTAAAATGACCGGGTTTTCCCCGGAAAAGCCCGTCCTGATGATGATGGGCGGCAGCCTCGGCGCGCAGAGCGTCAACAAGGCCCTGCGGGAAGCGCTGCCTCAGCTGCTGCCCCGCATGCAGGTCATGCACATCTGCGGCAGAAAGAACCTGGATGAAAGCCTGAACTCGCTGCCCGGCTACTGGCAGGCCGAGTTCCTTTCCGACGAACTGCCGGACGCCATGGCCGCCGCCGATCTGATCCTCTCCCGCGCGGGCAGCAACGCCCTTTGCGAGTTTCAGGCGCTGGGCAAGCCCATGCTGCTGATCCCCTATCCCAAGGGCGCAAGCCGCGGCGACCAGATCCTGAACGCCGCATCCTTTGAAAAGCGCGGATTGGCCAAAGTACTGCCGCAGGAATCGATGACCGCCGACAGCCTGGCCGCGGCGCTTTTCGACCTGCTCGACAACGGCGATTCCCTGTGCAGGGCGCTGCGCGAAGCGCCGCCCGCCGACGGCACGCAGGCCGTGCTGCGCCTGATCGAAGAAATACAGAAGAAATGACCGGAGGGGTTGCATGAACTGTCCCTTTGCCGCCAAGGGCTGCGGAGGCTGCGCCGGGCTGAACGAGAAGTACGGCGACCTGCTGAAATCCAAGGAAACGGGTTTTCGCAGGCTGTTTCCCGACGCGCTGCCCATCGTTGGCATGCAGGAGCCCCGGGGCTGCCGCAACAAAGTGCTGCGCAGCTTCGCGAACGGCAAAACCAGCCTGTATCACGGCATGTACCGGTCCGGCACGCATCAGATCATATCGATCGACCGCTGCCTGATGGAGAATCCCCGGGCGGTCGAAACCGCCAACGCCGCGCTGGCGCTTCTGTCCGGCATGGGCCTGCCCGCCTACCGGGAGGACTTTCACAAGGGCATCCTGCGGCATATGCAGGTGCGCCGCGCGCACGCGACCGGGCAAACGCTCGTGACGGTGATCACCGGCGGCGAGGAGTTCCCCGGCGGAAAGGAATTCGCCGTCCGGCTGATGGAACGCTGCCGCGACGTAAAGGGCGTGATCCACAATATTAACCCCCGCGGCGACAGCGCCGTGATGGGATACCGCAGCCGCGTGCTGGCCGGAAAGGACGAAATCTGGGACCGGATGAGCGGGCTGGAGGTGTGCCTGACCAGCCGCAGCTTTTATCAGGTCAATACCGCGCAGGCGGAAAAGCTCTACGCCCGGGCCGTCGAATTCGCCGCGCTCACGCCGGAGGATACCGCGCTGGACGCCTACTGCGGCGTCGGCATCATCGGCATGCTCGCCGCGAAAAGCGCGGGCAGCGTGACCGGCATCGAGCTGATCCCCGACGCTGTGAACTGCGCTAAAAAAGCCGCGCGGAAAAACGGGATCAACAATATCGGGTTCATCTGCGGCGACACCGCGAAAGCGCTCGGAAAGGACAGCCTTTCCCCCTCGGTTGTCTTTATGGATCCGCCGCGCGCCGGCTGCTCGGAGGACTTCCTGCGCGCTGTGATCCGCCGCGCGCCCCGGCGCATCGTGTCAATCCCCAAACGCTGCGGCGGGACGCCGATCACCTGATCCGGGCGGGCTATCGCCTGGAAAAAACGCAGCCCTTTGACCTTTTCCCCTACACGGGCCATGTCGAGACTGTTTGTTTACTAACACATCACCAAGGGCCGGGAGCAGATTGTCAATAAGACTTTTGTAAAGATGATGGATGAGCTCGGCTATGATGTGGAGTTGACATATAAGAAAAAGGCAGCTGACTGAGGCTGCGACAAATCGGGATTCTATGGGGTGATGCTATATGATAGGACTTGGAACAATAATCAACAGCACGGCAATTGTGGCCGGAGGGTTAATCGGACATTTTACCGGTAAACTGTTTCGTCAGGATCAGCAAGATGCGGTTAACAAGGCATGTGGAATCAGCGTTCTGTTCATTGCAATTGCCGGAGCGATGCAAGGAATGCTGCACATAGACAATGGAAAAATCCTCAGTGGAAAATCTATGTTAGTTGTGCTTTGTCTCGCGCTGGGCACGATCATTGGTGAAATCATTGGGATTGAGAGGGGATTCGAACATTTTGGAGAATGGCTGAAAGTAAAATCCGGTAATAGTGGCGAC
>CACWLY010000110.1:17758-23559 GCA_902761825.1 uncultured Eubacteriales bacterium | reverse complement strand
CTGCTCGGTGCAGAGACAGGTACCATGCAGTTTGTCAGAGAACTGATCCGGTAAGGGATATGGAAATGAAAGACAGTAAAAACTTCAGAAGATTTCTGCTTCTGTGGTCAGGAGAGCTGATCTCTTCCATAGGCGGAGGGCTGACAAGTTTCGGTCTTGGTGTCTATATCTTCCGTCAGACTGGCAGTGCCGCCAGTATGGCGCTTGTGACGCTGCTGGGTTTTCTTCCGACACTGCTGCTGTCGGTTCCCGCCGGTGTCCTGGCAGACCGCTATGACAGAAGACTCCTGATGATGATCGGAGACGGCTGTTCCGCACTTGGCATCTTTTACATCCTGATCTGCATGATGCGCGGCGGCGCCACTCTGGCACAGATCTGTACAGGAGTATTTGTAAGTGCAGTGTTCTCTTCGCTCCTTGAGCCTTCTTTCCGTGCTACGATCACAGACCTGCTGACAAAGGAGGAATACTCAAGGGCGAGCGGCCTTGTATCCCTGGCAGGGAGCGCAAGATACCTCTTCTCGCCGGTCATTGCCGGATTCCTCCTCACGGTCAGTGATGTAAAGCTCCTGCTCGTCATTGATATCTGCACATTTTTCCTGACCATAGTAAGCGCCGCAGTGGTCCGGAAAGGCATTGGAAGTAAAGCTGCCGAGAAGAAGGAAGCATTTCTGCAGAGTATGAAAGAAGGATGGCGTGTGCTCTGCGCAAACAGAGGTGTGCTGATGCTTGTTGCTGTATCTTCCGGAATCACACTCTTTATGGGAGTATTCCAGATTCTGGCAGAACCTCTCATCCTCTCTTTTTCCGACGCGAAAACACTTGGGGCGGCAGAGACCATATGTGCCTGCGGAATGTTGGTAAGCGGACTCTTTCTCGGAGTTAAAGGGCTGAGAAGTCATTACGTCAGAACGCTTGCACTGTCTTTGATGGCAGCCGGCCTGTTCATGTCCGGTTTCGGGCTGTTTGAAAGTATTATGCCCATCTGTATATTCGGCTTTCTGTTTTTCGCGGCACTTCCCTTTGCCAACAACTGTCTTGACTATCTGGTGCGGACGAATATCCCGGATGACGCACAGGGAAGAGCCTGGGGCTTGATCGGTTTTCTCTCTCAGCTTGGATATGTCGCAGCCTATGCTCTGTCCGGCGTGGCAGCAGACGCTCTGGGTAAGGTCAACGGACGCGGCGTCGGAAGAGGAGCTGCACTGGTGATACTTATATCCGGAATATGCCTGGCGGTGACTGCAGCCCTGATTCTGCTGCCGAAGAGTATCCGGAAGCTGGAATATACGAATCATTCAGAGGAGATATGAAATGAAAACGATGAAATCAGATGTGAATTTCTATCATTACAGACCTGTGCTGTTCTTTTTCCTGGCCTATCTTTTTACATGGACCTTCTGGATCCCCGCTATCTTTGTTCCGGGAAACCTTGGCGCGGGGCTGATGCTGATTGGACTGATCGCTCCGGCAGTCGTATCAACTGTGATTATCCTAACTTCCGGCTCAGACCGGCTGAAGCAGGATCTGAAAAATAAAATCATTGGTTTTTATAAGGTAAAGTGGCTGAATGTCCTGCTGGCGATCCTGGTTTTCGCAGCGGTCGTAGTCTGTTCGATCCTGCTTTCAACCGTATTCGGACAGTCACTTAACCAGTTTTCATTTACAAAAGACTTCTCATTTACCGGAGTCGGAATCGGAAGTGCGCTGATCACAGTGACCCTTGCGTCGATCATAGAAGAGGTCGGCTGGAAAGGCTACTGTGAGGATTCCATCGGGAACTATATGAACTGGTTCTGGGAATCGATGATTTTCGGCGCGCTGTGGTCGTTCTGGCATTTCCCGCTGATTTTCATCAAAGGCACCTATCAGGCCGGTCTGATGGTCAATCCGCTCTACGTGATCAACTTTTTTGTCAGCGGAATCCCGCTGGGCTTCATCATCACCTGGGTCTACCTGGTCAGCGACCGCTCGATCCTGGCCTGCATGGTCTTCCATCTGTTTGTGAACTTCATGCAGGAAAAGATCGCCATGACCCCCGAAACGAAATGCGTGGAGACCATCGTCGTGACCGCGGCCACCGTCGTGATCGTGCTCGCCAACAAGGATATGTTCTTTGAAACCCGCCATGTCGGAAGGCTGCTGGACACGGTGGGGGACAAGCGCTGACGGCGCATAAAACTTTTTGTAAGGTTTCTTCATGGTCTGCGTCTAATAAAGTGAAAGGAGGGCGGGAGCCAATGCAGGTTGATTCTTTTGATCAGATCTATCAAAGCTGCTTCGACCCGGTATACCGTTACGCGCTCTCCCTCTCCGGAAGCCCGCAGATTGCCGAGGAGATCACCCAGGAGACCTTTTTCAGGGCGCTGCGTTCGCTGGATCAGTTCCAGGGAAAGAGCAGCCTGAAAAGCTGGCTCTGCGCCATAGCCAAAAACCTGTGGCTGTCGGAGCAGAGAAAGAAAAAGGACCGGCCGATAGACGACGCCCTGCCGCTTGCGGATCCGTCGGACGGGCCGGAAGAAGCGATCGCGCGCCGGGATGAAAGCATGCGCATCCATCGGCTTCTCCATCATCTGGACGAGCCCTACCGGGAAGTGTTCACGCTTCGGACGCTGGGGCAGCTGGGTTTCCGGGATATCGGAGAGCTCTTTGGCAAATCGGAAAACTGGGCCTGCGTCGTATACCACAGAGCCCGCGCAAAGATCAGGGAGAAAATGGAGGAATGATCATGAAGCTGCCTTGCGCCGTAACCCGTGACCTGCTGCCGCTGTATGCCGAAAACATGGTGGAAGCCGAAACGAAGGAAATGATCGAGCGGCATCTGGCGGAATGCCCCGAGTGCAGGAAAAAACTGTCCGAACTGGATACGGCCACGGGCCGTCCCGTCGATACGGCCAAACCGCTCCGGACGCTGAAAAGGGAGATCGCAAAGCGCCGCCTGTACGTCGCCGTCATTGCCGCGCTGTGCGTTTTTATCGGGGTCTGTACGTACTTTTTCCGTGCCGACAGCATGATATTTGTGCCCTGGCAGGAAGGATTGATTGAAGTCGTGGGCATCGAAACGATCGGCCCCGCGGAGGAGGACGGCGGCGGGAACGCTTCGGAAACCAATGAGGCCGCGCCCGCGCAGACGACGCCCCCCGGCCCCGGCGGGTATACCGGCAGGGCGCTGATCCTGAACGTCAGCAGCTTCGTCAATGGATTCCAGGAGCATCTGATCGAAGAGGACGACGGCACAACGACCGTCCTGATACAGGCGATCAGCACGAACCCGATCCCCGAGCACCGGTCGCAGTCCTATAACGAGCATACCTATTTTCCCGTCCCCGACCGTCTGATCTACGGCTTCGAGCAGCCGCAGAAGCTGCTGTGGGGCACTCCCCTGAACGGCGGAACGGAGGTCCTCCCGCGCCTGGCGCTGGCGTTCTATCTGATCGTCGCGGCGATATCGGCGGGAGTGTGCGGCCTGGCCTGGCTTATTTTCAGAAATTGGAAATACAGCCCGGTCCTTCGCCAACTGTTCTTCGCTCCGGTATCCTACGCGCTGGCGCATCTTCTGCTGAAAGGAACGCATACCGCCAGCTTTTTCATGGAGCGTGACCTGACCGGCATTCTGCTTTTGACAGCCGCTCTGTACCTCTTGCTGTCTCTTGCGTGGCAGGTGTTCCTGCGGCGCAAAAAAGAACAATGACAAACAGCTCCCGCAAAGGCTCAGAACGCCCTGCGGGAGCTGCGTTATAGTATTTGCGTTCTAAGAGCCAATTCACAAAGTATAAATTAAGAAAAAAAGAGAACGTTCGAGAGCTCCTCGCTCTCGAGCTCTTCGCCAGGGCCCGCCTGGGCCCTGGACCCATCCCGGCGATGAAGCGCGGAGCGTAAACTAAACTTGCTTCCGCCTGCTTGGTTTATGGGGCCAAGTGAGTTCCCGGGCAAGAGGAAATCAAAAGGCCAGCCTGAAAATGAATTCATTCATTTTCAGGTCTGTCCGTTTGATTTCCGCGGCGCTTCGCGCCGCATGACCGGCGAAGCCGGTCGCCCGGGAACGGTTGGTTGCGTGATTCAATCAACTCGCGGAAGTAACTGAGATCGCCGCACGAAGCAGCTTCGCGGGTTGCTTCTTTGCAGCTTTCTTCTCAGAAGAAAGCGCGTTTTCTCTGCCTGTTTCGCAAAATACGGCGCTTCTTGTCTTGTTTCCCTATTTGCATTATGGCTCTTAGAACGCGAACAGTATCAGCTGGGGCGAATGCGTTTGCAGCGTCAGCGCCTTTCAGTGAGCGCGCCGCCGATCTCGAAGGCCAGCTTTTCGCCGTGATATCCGGCGAGACGGTAGCTAAGCCCCTGGCGCGTCAAATGCAGCTCCATGCGCTGGCCGGGGCGCACTTCGGCGTTGTAGTTCAGGATCAGGCTGGCGGGAGCGTACTGTTTCATGGTCTCGGTCCCCAGCGCGTTGCACAGCCAGTCGGCGTACCGGGTGTTGTTGACGTGCCCGTTTACATCCAGATCGGTATATACCGGATCATAGAGAGAGACCGTTTCCTCGCCCTGCAGCTGCCCCACGGTGGCGGGAAGCGCCATCGGCGCGGCCAGCTCGCTGTTGTCGGGCAGAAGGGCGGCGATATCCCCGGCGGGAATGGTCTGCCGCGTATGAATATCCATCAGCAGCCAGAGCGTGCCGGCCTTGCCGATCACTTCGCCCGCGGAATCCTTGAAAATGTAATAGCGGGGGAAGAAGCGCAGCCGCACGGGCTTATGAAAGGTCTGCGCGGTAACGGTTTCGCCGAGATTGGGATAGCGCGTCATCTGCACCTCGCTGCGGGCCAGGATCCATACGATGCCGCGCCTGAGCAAATCGTCGCGGCCGCAGCCGAGCAGCGCGCAGTGCGTGCCGCTCATTTCCTGCATGGCGGTCAGCAGGGCGCTGGGCCGCCACTGTCCGTTCACGTCGCAGTCGCAGGTGCGCAAAAGAATATTTTCCTGATAGCTTTTCATCATGGTTCCCTCTGATTACACCTTGATTTCGCCGGATACGATCCTGCGGTAGTCTTCCAGGTTTTTGGCCAGCAGCTCGGGGATTCTGAGCCCGTAGGGGCAGTGCGTCATGCATTTGCCGCAGTGCAGGCAGCCCGCGATCTTTTCCATTTTGGCCTGGGCTTCGGGCTCCAGCCACTGGGCCGAAGGCGAGCGCCGGATCAGCTGGATCATGCGCGCGCAGTTATTGATCTCGATGCCGGCAGGACAGGGCATGCAGTAGCCGCAGCCCCGGCAGAAATCTCCGCTCAGCTCTTCCCTGTCATGCGCGATCAGCGCGCGTATTTCATCGGTCATGACGGGGGGATTATTCATATAGGAAAGGAATTCGTCCAGCTCGCGCTCGCGCTGAACGCCCCAGATCGGCAGCACGTTATCGTACTGCGCGATAAACGCGTATGCCGCGGCGCTGCAGGTGATCAGCCCGCCGCTGAGCGCCTTCATCGCGATAAAGCCGATGTTTTCCCGCTTGCAAAGGTTGACAAGATCGATCTCCTGCTGCCCGCTCAGGTAGCTGAAGGGGAACTGCAGCGTGTCGTACAGCCCGCTTTCGACGATTTCCCGGGCTACGCCGATCTTGTGGCTGGTGGCGGAGATATGCAGGATCTTGCCCTGACGCCTAGCCTCCTCCATGCATTCGTACATGCCGCTCCCGTCCCCGGGCCGCCAGCACTGGCCGACGCAGTGAAACTGATAAATATCGATATGATCGGTTTTCAGATTGTTCAGCGAGGTATGCAGATCTTTCCAGAACGCCTCGGGCGTTTTTGCCG
>CACWLY010000110.1:0-17691 GCA_902761825.1 uncultured Eubacteriales bacterium | reverse complement strand
CCGCCGTCCAGCGCCTTGTTGAGCAGCCCTCCCGCGTCCTCAAAGCTGACGCGCTGAATGGGCAGCGCGCCGAAAGCGTTCTGTTCCGCCGTAATGCCTGTTCGTCCCAGCGTGATCCTGGCCATGTCGGGCACCTCCGTATCGGTTGTCGTTTCCCTTGTAGTTTACTCCGTTTTGCCCGATTCGTCAACGGGCAGGGGGTGTCCATGATGAAAGGATTGTTTAGAAAGTCAATGACGACGCTTTCACCGTCGCAGGAGACATGCTCTGAGCTAAAAGCTGGCAAATACGCAGGTTTATCCGTTACATTAACCGTTGCGCCTTTACTTTCACATTGAAAACGTGGCGTTTGTGTGATATGTTTACTATGATTTTATGTAGGCATTCGCTCAAAATACTAACACTTTACAGGGACGGAGGACACCATGCCAAAGAAAAATGACACTTTGACGGCGGCGAAAGACAAGAAAAGCGATGAATTCTATACACAGTATGAAGATATTCAGCGTGAAGTCAACGCCTATTTGGAATATGATCCGAACACGTTCCGCGATAAAGTCGTGCTGTTACCGTGTGACGACCCTGAATGGAGTTATTTCACCCGTTTTTTTGCGCAGAATTTTGAAATGTTGGGCTTAAGAAAGCTTATTAGCACAAGTTACGCGACGGAAAGCAAGAAAGCCCGTGAAACGATCCAACTTTCCGTTTTTGATTTTCTACAAAGCTAACCATATACGAATGCAGCGGCACAGAAAGTAAATAAAGGAATGGTTCCGCACAATCAATATTGCTGGCGTTCCTCTGAATGATCAAGAGCTACTGAATGCTATTTATTCTGGCCCGTTTGTAACGCTTGCAAAGGCAGAATTCAGTAACAGTCAAAACGCTCTGATTCAGAAATGGAGCGCGTATATCAACGGCGATGTAAAGCGGCAAGATTATTTGCGCACGGCACTTATGTGGGTTAGCAAGGGCAACATTGACAATTATATGAGCTATCACAGGTTTGATACGAATATCACGGAATTAAAGACCTACTTCAACAGCGTGATTGATTGGGTGTCAAGTGTGTTTGTTGACGTTGAAAGTGAAATGCGCGGCTTGAACTGGGGTGAACTATATGAATGTTTCCATACAAACGCCTACAGCCCTAACGAGGTACACACAAAGCTGCAAGCTCTGTATGCTGACTTTTTTGTAAAGAACCGCAAGGGCGTATTTGAATACATTTTAGGCGGCTGTGTAGATACAAAGCTGCTTGATATTCGCATATTCGATGAAGTCACAAAGCGGTCTGTTTACGGGCGGCAAACACTTGATGCACAGGCGCGGGGCGTTTCCAACTGCCCGCTGTGCGCGTTAGGAACTGACAGCAATAAAGCACGCATATATAAGCTAAAGGAAATGGATGCTGACCATGTAACCGCGTGGAGCAACGGCGGCGCAACCGATATAAGCAACTGTACCATGCTTTGCGCTACTCATAACCGTGCCAAGGGTAACAAGTAAGCTACAAATAATCATGAACAACCGTCCAAACCCCGTGCCTTAAAGGCCGCAGAAAAATCAATC
The DNA here is from genome assembly GCA_902761825.1 of uncultured Eubacteriales bacterium. GTDB lineage: Bacteria > Bacillota > Clostridia > Christensenellales > Aristaeellaceae > SFMI01. Next base: position 16,119 of record CACWLY010000110.1, on the reverse strand, counting down.
CCGGAAAGGATCGGGACCTTTCCGCGATAACATAAGCGGCTTTTCAGTAGAAAGCGTGATAATAGGAAACGGCGGGGGGCGGCGCGGACTGCGCGCGGCCCGTGCTGGCTATCAGAAAGAAGCCCAGGATCAGAAAACAAATCAAAGTGCCGAGCGTGCTTTTCATGGCGGTCTCCTCTGTGCGATCATCAGGATTTGGAGCGTTTTCATGCATACAACGCCGAAAGGCGGCAGTTTCATCCCGCTTGTTGCGAAAATATTTCAAAATTGTTTCGTTGCGAAAAGGGCGCGCCTGTGGTATGCTTATCGGCGAAGGGAGCGCGCCGATATGATTCTGTTTGATTCGCACTGTCATCTGGACGACGAAAGATTTGACGCCGACCGCGAGGAAACCGTTGCCCGCATGCGCGAGGGCGGGATAGGCCGCTGTGTGTGCGTGGGCAGCGATCTGGCTTCGTCGGAACGCTGCGTCGCGCTGGCGGAAAAGTATGATTTCATTTACGCCGCCGCGGGCGTGCATCCCCATGAAGCCAAGGACGCGCCGGCGGATTACCTGGAGCGGCTCCGCGTCCTGCTCGCAAACCCGCGCGTGCGGGCGCTGGGCGAGATCGGCCTGGATTATTATTACGATCTGTCGCCGCGCGACGCGCAGAAGCGCGTGATGAGCGAGCAGATCGACCTGGCGCTGGAAACCGATATGCCCGTCATTTTTCATATCCGCGACGCGCACGGCGATGTGTTCGGGCATTTGAAGTCCCGCGGGGGAAGGCTGCCGTCCGGCGTGATCCATTGCTGCTCGGCGAGCGCCGAAATGGTGCGCGAATACCTGAAAATGGGCTTTTATATCTCTTTTGCCGGGCCGATCACCTTTAAAAACGCCGCCGGGCCGGCAGCGGCTTCCAGGGAAGTGCCGCTGGACCGTCTGCTGATCGAGACCGACAGCCCCTATCTGACGCCCGTGCCCCTGCGCGGCAGGCGCAACGAGCCGACCTATGTGCGCTACGTGCTGGAAAAGCAGGCGGAGATCCACGGCGTCGACGGGGCGGGGCGGGGAACAGTTCAATCAGGCGCGACGGGAAACCCATTGCCCGGGGAGCGGAAGGCTTATGGCATACCTCGACATCGCGGATGAAACCGTCGGCCGACCGGAACGATCATATCCCGCAATGAAGCGCACAGAAACGGAATCCTGCATCGCACGGCGCATGTATGGGTGATTGTGGACATAAACATCCTGACGCTCCAGGCCTCGGAGGTTTCCGAAGTCCGTTGGTTCGGCCTGGAGAAAGTCCGGAATGAGATAAAGACCGGCAGCGAGAGATTCTGCGTACCCACGGCAGGGCTTGACGTGCTCAGGGAGTATCTGAAAAAGCAGGTGTCTGCGGAAAATGCGTAAGTCAAGGCAGGAGGAGGGCCAAGCATGAATGGATTTATCGTAAGCGATGTGCTGACCGCGATGCAGCGCAAATACTATTCTCAATCTAAAATCTTATCATCTTTGGGTGTCTTTTCCGTCTTGGCGTTGCTTCATTCCGGTCAACGTAGCGCTGCTACGCTTCCCTCCATTCAGCTTAGCCAGGGCGAAAAATCCATCCCAAATCTGATAATCTTTTATACTGAGAATAGTATGAAATCCGCCGAGGCGCTGGTGCGCTGGATCAGGGCTGACGGCAGCGTTGTTCTGCCGGATCAATTCCTTCCGTCCATGGAGCAGACCGGCGCCGTCACGATGCTTGACTGGTATGTGGTGTAGGAAGTCTGCGCTTTCCTGGAACGGCTGCAAAAAGAAGGCGTAAAGCTCCGGCCCGTTTCCGTCAATTTCTCCCGCTGGCATCTGCATGAGGAGAATATGCCGCAGCGTCTGGCGGATATTGTTAACGCGCATGGCCTGGAGCATCGCCTGATTATCGTGGAGATCACGGAATCGGCCATGATTCACGAGGATAATCTGATGCGCGAGATGGTGGCGGCGCTGCATGAGAACGGGTTTGAGTTCTCCATTGACGACTTCGGCAGCGGACTGTCCTCTTTGAGCATGGTGGCCGATACGCTCCCGGACGAAATCAAGCTGGACCGGTCCTTGCTGAAGAAGAACTGCGAGGATGAGCGGGAGCGGATCATTCTGGAGAGCATTTTCCAGTTCGCCGCAAGGCTGAACATCCGCACGGTCGCGGAGGGCGTGGAAACAAAAGAGCAGCTCGGCTCCCTGCGCACATGCAACTGCAATCTGATTCAGGGCTTTTACTTCGCGAAGCCCATGCCGGAGAACGAGTTCAGAGAATGCCTGGTCAGCCGGTGCCGGCACAATGAGGAAGATATCCTTGAAATACAGTCTGAGGCGGCGGCGGTACAGCTGCTGCTGCAAGCGGTCTGCATGCGTTATCCGCTAATCATTTACGGCAATCTGACGAGAAACAGCTTTTATATGATGACCTACGAGAACTTCACTTCGCGCTCCTGCCCGTCCACCGGCACGGTGGATAACCTGATCGCGCATGGAACGATGTCGATGCATCCGGAGGACCGCGAGAGATGGAACGCCATGTTCTGCCGGGAAAACCAGCTGCGGCTGTACAGCGAGGGGAAAAAGGAACTGCACATGATCACCCGGCAGATCGGGGACGACGGCGTCTACCGCAAAGTGGAGACCAGCAACTATTTCGTAAAAAGCCCGGCATCGGACGACGTGCTGGTCATGAGCCTGTGCAAAAACTTCGCCGACGGAGAATAACGGCTGAATGCCCCGGCGGCCGCTCTCCTTTTCACAGCCTCAAGTCTAACCGCATAGGATGGCGCATAAGCTACTTTTGCAAGGAGGGACGCGGATGCGCTGTGAACCGGAGAATCGTGTATACAAGGTCAGCTATCCGTCCAAGGGGAGCTTGCTTGCCCGGATCACAGGCATCGTGCTGATCGCGGGCGGGATCCTGCTGATCGTGCTGTGCGTGCCGCTGTGGGCGTGGATGGCGCTGGTCGGCACCGCGCTGATATTCATCGGCGTGTTACTGCTTCAAAAATGACGGGAGGTGCGCCATGGCCGTAAGAGTGGTTTGCGTAAAGCTGCCAAGGGGATTAAGAGGAATCGTTCGACTGTTCCTGAAAAGAAACGATACCGGGCGCTGACGAAGCCCGGTATCGCTTTTTCGGTAAATAATACTATTCTCAATCTAAAATCTTATCATCTTTGGGTGTCTTTTCCGTCTTGGCGTTGCTTCATTCCGGCGTAGCGCTGCTACGCCTCCCTCCATTCAGCTTAGCCAGGGCGAAAAATCCATCCCAAATCTGATAATCTTTTATACTGAGAATAGTATAAAAAAGAACCGCCGCGCTTTTCTGCAAGCGCGGCGGAGTTTTTTGTTATTTGGCGTATTCGGTGCAGCGCGTTTCGCGGATCACGTTTACGCGGATCTGGCCGGGATATTCCAGCTCATGCTCGATGCGCTTGGCGATCTCTTTGGCCATGACCTTGGTGCCCTCGTCGGTGATATCCTCGGGCTTGACCATAATGCGAACCTCGCGGCCGGACTGGATGGCGTAGGATTTTTCGACGCCGGCGAACTCGTTGGCGATGGCCTCGAGCTTTTCCAGACGCTTGATGTAGTTCTCCAGGCTCTCGCGGCGGGCGCCGGGACGCGCGGCGCTGATGGCGTCGGCGGCCTGCACCAGCACGGCTTCCACCGTCTGCGGCTCCACGTCGTTGTGGTGGGCCATGATGCAGTGGATCACGTCGTTGTTCTCGTGGTACTTGCGGGCAAGCTCCGCGCCCAGCTGAACGTGGGTGCCTTCCTGCTCATGATCCACGGCCTTGCCGATATCATGCAGCAATCCGGCGCGCTTGGCCAGCTGAACGTCCGCGCCCAGCTCGGAGGCCATCAGGCCCGCCAGGTGGCTGACCTCGATGGAATGCTTGAGCACGTTCTGGCCGTAGGAGGTGCGGTAGCGCATGCGGCCCAGCAGCTTGACCAGTTCGGGATGCAGGCCGTGCTGGCCGGTCTCGAAGATGGCCTGCTCGCCGGCTTCGCGGATCTGGTTGTCCACTTCCTTCTTGGCCTTTTCCACCATTTCCTCGATGCGCGCGGGATGGATGCGGCCGTCCTGGATCAGCTTTTCGATGGCGATGCGGGCGATCTCGCGCCGCACGGGATCGAAGGCGGAAACGATCACGGCTTCCGGCGTATCGTCGATGATCAGATCGACGCCGGTGGCGGTTTCCAGGGCGCGGATATTGCGGCCTTCGCGGCCGATGATGCGGCCCTTCATATCGTCGTTGGGCAGGTTGATGACCGAAACCGTGGTCTCGGCCACGTGATCGGCGGCGCATTTCTGGATGGCCAGCGCGATGATGTTGCGGGCTTTCTTTTCGCCCTCGTCCTTGGCCTTGGCTTCGATATCGCGCACCATGGCGGCGGCGTCGTGATAGGCTTCCTTCTGCACGCGGCTGATGATCATCTGCTCGGCTTCGTCCTGGGTCATGCCGGCGATGCGCTCCAGCTCCTTCACCTGCTTGTCGCGCAGCTCCTCGGCTTCGTCGTACAGTGCCTGGGTCTGCTCGGCCTTCTGGTTGATGGCTTCCTCGCGCTTTTCGAGGTTATCGACTTTCTTGTCCAGGGTTTCCTCGCGCTGGATCACGCGGCGCTCGTTGCGCTGCATTTCGGCGCGGCGGCTGCGGATCTCGTCGTCCAGCTTGGTCTTGAGCCGAAGGACCTCCTCCTTGGCTTCCAGTTCCATTTCCTTCTTGATTTCTCCCGCCTTGCGCGCCGCGTCGTCCACCAGTTTTCTCGCGTGCTCTTCGGCGCTGCCGATCTTCTGCTCGGCTTCCTTCTTGCGGCGGTTATAACCGAATACATAACCGGCGAACGCTCCCACGAGCAGGCCAGCTATGATCAATATGATCGCAAGTGTATCCACCCGATTTGAATCCTCCCTTTCTTTCTTATTTTTTCACTTGATCCGATTATTCTTTCAGCGACCAGCACAAAAAACCGCGCAGGAAACAACCTGCACGGCTATATGCTGCTTATTCAGCCACACCATGAACATTACGCCCGAAAACAACAGCAAACGATGCGCGACCGTTCGCTTTATCATGCAAAAAGGGCATTTCCCCTGAACATAAAGGACACAGAAACATGTGTATCGAAAAACAGCATCGCGGACGCGCCCGAACGCCCCCGCTTTTCAGCCGATCCATTATATTGTAAACGTTCCGTCAAGCCTTTGTCAAGGGGAGAAACCGCAATAATTGCGAATAATTTTCAGATTTTCATACTATATATAGGGAAATAGCGGGACACGATTGACAAGACCCCGCGCGCGGCGATAAAATAAGACCCGACATGGCCTGAAAAAGGAGACGTGCGGAATGAACAAATGGGATCGGCGCTTTATGGAAATGGCGCATCTGGTATCGACCTGGACAAGCTGCTTTAACGAAGGCCGCGCCATCGGCGCGGTGATCGTCAAGGACAAACGCGTGATGGCGACGGGGTACAACGGCGCGCCCGCGGGCCTCAAAACCTGCAAGGAACGGGGCGAGTGCATGCGCCGCAAGCTGGGCGTTCAGAGCGGAACGCACGCCGAGCTTTGCTTCGCGATCCACGCCGAGCAGAACGCCATCATTCAGGCGGCCAAGCTGGGCGTTTCCATCGACGGCGGCACGCTGTACTGCACGCATCAGCCCTGCTCCATGTGCACGCGCATCATCATCAACGCCGGCATCAAACGGGTGGTGTACGAGCAGGGGTATCCCGACGATTTCTCCCTGACGCTTTTCCATGAATCGTCCACCCTGCTGGAACGCTATGATCCCGAAACGGGGGAGACGACGCCATGCTGAAAAGGATCGCGGCGTTTCTCATCATGCTGATGCTGCTTCCGCTGCCCGCGCTGGGGGCAGCGCCGCCCACGCCAAGGCCCATCGTGCCCTTGACGGAGGATCAGATCCCGCAGCTGCCCGACGGCGTGCGTTTCTATCTGGTGATGTGCTCCGACCGCAACGAAAGCAGCGCCAAGGCGCCGGGCAATACCGACGGCATCATGCTGATCGGCCTCGATCCCAAGGGCAATCGGATCATGCTGGTCTCGGTCGTGCGCGATCTGCTGGTCATGCGCCCCGACGGCCAGCCCGGCCGCATCAACGGCATCGCGCGCCGGTTTTCGCTGGAAGACACCATGCATATCATCAGTACGCATTTCGGGATCCCCATCGAAAACTACGTGCTGGTCAATTGGAAGGGCGTGGCCGATATCATCGATACCCTGGGCGGCGTGGAGCTTACGCTGACCAACGGCGAAGTGATCCGGCTGCGCGATAAGCTGGCGTACAAGAACGATTGGGCGACGCCCGAACTGGACCGGGGCGGCACGTACCGCCTGCGCGGCTACGCCGCCGTCACCTATATGCGCATCCGCTCCGATGTGCCGGTGGGCGGCGAGCTCTATGATTACCGGCGCACCACCCGCGCGCGCACGGTGGTCGCTTCGCTGTTTGACAGCCTGCGCGGCATATCCTGGCAGCAGGCGCTGCAGCTGGCGACCCACGACATCTGGGAATCGATCGCCGCCACCGATATGACCCTGGCGGATATCATGGCCGCCGCGGGTTATGCCTTTACGCTGCGCAGCGCGCCGATCGAGCAGTTCCGCCTGCCCATCAACGGCACGGGCGAGGAGCTGATCTACATGAACATGTCCACGCAGCAGATCGAGTACGAGCCCAACCGACAAGCCCTGCAGGAGTTCATCCGCGACGGGTACACCATCCGCGAAGAGGACGACGAGGGCTGGGACTGAAAAGAATTGCGCGCCACGGGCTTGCACATTGGGGACCGTCATGCTACAATGCACCTGTACGATTCGTATGAGCAGAGTAGAGCAGGCGCGTTAAGTGCTCATGGACGGGGAGTTGTCATGAGACGAAGCCGGTGCTTCCGGCGCGGTAACTGCATCGCATCCCGCTGCACAGATCAGGATTATTAAAGCTGCCTCTGCGGATCGAAGTATCTGAGGAGGTGGTTTTTTATGCAGAAAAACCAGTCTGTTTCCAATGCAAAGCTGTTCCGCACGCCGTTTTCCCGGGAATACTGGCGCGCGGCGCTGGCCGAATTCAAAAGCCTGAAAATGCTGCTGTTCGCGGCGCTGATCGTCGCGCTGCGGATCGCGCTGAAATCGGTCAGCATCCCGGTGGCGGCCGACCTGAAGATCGGCGTAGGCTTTCTGGTGAACGCCTTCGGCTCGATGGTCTACGGGCCGGTGATCGCCATCGCGGGCGCGGCGGTCAGCGATACGCTGGGCGCGCTGCTCTTCCCTTCCGGGCCGTATTTTCCGCTGTTCCTGATCACCGAGATCGCGGGCTCGCTGGTGTTCGCGCTGTTCTTCTATCGCGCGGAGATCACCTCCCTGCGCGTGATCCTGTCGCGCTTCTGCATCGATTTTTTCGTCAATATCGTGCTGCAGACGCCCATCATGATGGCGTATTACCAGATCATGCTGGGCAAAAGCTATAAGGTGTTCCATCTGCCGCGGATCATCAAGAACCTGGTCATGTTCCCCATCGAATCGGTGGTGCTGATCCTGTTCTTCCAGCTGCTGATCCCGCCGCTGACGCAGGCCGGCCAGCTGCCGAAGGGCATGAATAAACTGGCGTTTACCAAACGGAACATCACCGTGCTCGTTATCCTTACGCTGATCGGCGCCGCGGCGGTGGCCGTGTACGCGCTCACCCGCTGAAGAAAGGAAACCCGATGAACGATACGCAGCAGGCCATCCTCAGGATCCTGGCCGAGACCTATCCCGACGCAAAGCCCGAGCTGAACTTCTCCAACCCTTACGAAACGCTTGTGGCCGTCATGCTCTCCGCCCAGTGCATGGACAAACAGGTGAACAAGGTGACGCCCGCCGTGTTCCGGGATTTCCCGGACGTGGCGTCCATGGCCGCCATCGACGCCGATACGCTGTACCCGTACGTCAAAAGCTGCGGGTTCAAAAGCAAAAGCCAGAACATCGTTTCGGCCTGTCGCATGATCATGGACAAGTTCGGCGGCCGGGTGCCTGATACGATGGAAGCGCTCACTTCGCTGCCCGGCGTGGGACGCAAGACCGCCAACGTCGTGCTGTCCACCGCCTTCGGCAGGCCTGCCATCGCCGTGGATACGCACGTTTTCCGGGTCAGCAACCGGCTCGGCCTCGCGGATGCCGACAACGTGCTGGATACCGAAATGCAGCTGCGCCGGGTCATCCCCGAGCGCGACTGGAGCGCCGCCCACCACTGGCTGATATTTCATGGCCGCCGCGTCTGCGCCGCCCGCAATCCCAAATGCGGCGGCTGCCCGCTAAACGGCCTTTGCAAGGATTACAATACGCGGAAGGAAATGCCCCATGAGCCAGACGCACTATCCCTATGATCCCACCCACCGGCATCACGAGCACCTGCACAGCGAGCATTGCGGGCTGTGCAGGATCGAATTGGATCACATATCCGTTACCGCCCAGGGAGAAGCCCTGCTGCAGGATGTGAACCTGCATCTGCACTGCGGACGCCTGACCGCCCTGGTCGGCCCCAACGGCGCGGGCAAGACCACCCTGGTGCGCGCGCTGCTGGGTCAGATCCCGCACACCGGCGTGATCCGGCATATGGACGAGCGGGAACGCGTGCTGCGCTCGGTGCGCACGGGCTACGTGCCGCAGCAGCTGCCCTTCGATAAGCAGATGCCGGTCACGGTGACCGATTTCCTTGCCGCGTCGCTGACCAATCGCCCGGTTTGGCTGGGCGTGAGCAAAAAGACCCGGGAAAGCGTGCTGAGCGCGCTCGCGCTGGCGCAGGCGGAAAAGCTGCGGGGGCGCATGCTGGGGCAGCTCAGCGGCGGCGAACTGCAGCGCGTGCTGCTCGCCATGGCGCTGACGCCCACGCCCGACCTGCTGATATTGGACGAGCCGGTGAGCGGCGTGGATCAGAACGGTCTCGCGCTGTTTCTGGATACCGTGGAGCAGCTCAAGCGGCGGCATCATATCGCCATCCTGCTGATCAGTCACGACTGGTCGCTGGTGCGGCGCTACGCCGACGAAATGGTGCTGCTGAACAAGAGCGTGCTGTGCGAGGGGAGCCCCGAGACGGTGTTCGGCTGCGAGACCTTCCGGGAAGCCTTTCCCGCAGCCGCGGGGGAGGTGGAGTGAATGCAGACCGTTTACAAGGTGATGGACGCGCTCCTGCCCTTCGAGCTGTTCCATTACGCGTTCATGAAAAACGCGCTGCTCGCGCTTCTGCTGCTAACGCCCCTGCTCGCGCTGCTGGGCACCATGGCGGTCAACAAGCGCATGGCGTTCTTTTCCGACGCGCTGGGGCACAGCGCCCTGGCCGGCGTTGGCATCGGCGTGCTGCTGGGCATCAGCAACGTCACGCTGATCCTCGTGGCCTTCGGAATCTGCTGGGCGGTGCTGATCACGCGCATCAACCGCACGGGCGGCACGTCCAGCGATACCACGATCAGCGTGTTCTCCTCCGCGGGCATCGCGCTGGGCCTGCTGATCCTGTCGGGCAGCGGCAAGTATGGCAAGTATTCCTCCATCCTGGTGGGCGACGTGCTGGCGATCACGCCGGGCGATATCCTGTTTCTGGCCGTCGCGCTGGCCGTCGGGATCGCCGTCTGGGTGGCGCTGTATAACCGCCTGCTGCTCACCGCCATCAATCCGCAGCTGGCCCAGAGCCGCGGGATCCCCACAAAGGCGGTGGAATACTGCTTTGTGATCCTGGTCGCCGTCGCCGTGATGCTGTCCATCCGCTGGGTGGGCGTGCTGCTGATCAACGCGCTTTTGATCCTGCCCGCCGCCGCCGCGCGGAATATCGCCCGCAGCGCCGCTCAGCACGCGCTCTTCAGCGTGATCATCTCGCTTTTCAGCGGGATTGCCGGGCTGTGCGCCGCCGTGCCGCTCGGCACCAGCGTGGGCGCCGCCGTGGTGCTGTGCGCCGCCGCGTGCTACGCGCTGAGCCTGCTGCTGGCGCGGGCGCTGAAGCTGCGGCTGCAGGCGTAATACTATTCTCAATCTAAAATCTTATCATCTTTGGGTGTCTTTTCTGTCTTGGCGTTGCTTCATTCCGGTCAACGAACGTAGCGCTGCTACGCCTCCCTCCATTCAGCTTAGCCAGGGCGAAAAATCCATCCCAAATCTGATAATCTTTTATACTGAGAATAGTATAAAACGCGATTTGTAAATATCCGTTTTCCGCTGGCAAGAACCCTGTTTATCCATTCAGCAGCTGCTGTCTGGTGAACTGCAGGGTATACAGCTGGTAATACATGCCGTGTTTGTGCAGCAGCGCCTGATGATCGCCCTGCTCCACGATTTTGCCGTCGGAGAGCACGATGATATTATCGGCGTGCTGGATGGTGGAAAGCCGGTGGGCCACGATGAGCATGGTGCCGATATTTTTGATTTTTTCCAGGCTGTCCTGGATCAGCAGCTCGGTTTCGGTATCGATATTGGCGGTCGCCTCGTCCAGGATGATCACGGAGGGCTTATGGATGATGGTGCGGGCGAAGGACAGCAGCTGCCTTTGGCCGGCGGAGAAATTATTGCCGCGTTCGCGCACGGGCTCGTCCAGGCCCTTTTCCAGGCGGGTGATGAATTTATCGGCGTTCACGTAGCGGCAGGCGGCCATGACCTCTTCATCGCTGATCCCCTCGCTGCGCAGCAGGATATTGCTGCGGATATCGCCGCTGAACAGGAACACATCCTGCAGCATCTGGCCGAAATGCCTGCGCAGGCTGGAGATCCTGATTTTCCTGATGTCGATGCCGTCGATCAGGATCTGTCCCTTCTGGATATCGTAATTGCGGCAGATCAGCGAAAGGATCGTGGTTTTTCCGCTGCCGGTGGCGCCGACGAAGGCGACGGTCTGCCGGGGCAGGATATGGAAGGAAACGCCCTTCAGCACCCATTCGTCCGGCTTATAGCTGAACCACACGTCGCGGAACTCGATCTCGCCGCGGATATGATCGAGCGCCATGGCGTCCGCTCTGTCGGTTATTTCGGGCACGATATCCAGGATGGTGAATATCTTTTCCGCGGAAGCGAACGAGCGCTGCAGCATATCGAACTGCTCGGCCAGCGTCTGGATGGGATTGAAAAACTTGGAGATATACATATAAAAGGTCACGATCACGCCGCTGGTGAGCGTCTGCCCCAGGAGCGAGCGGCCCTCGATGGCGGAGCGTCCGCCCATGTACAGCAGGCACATGACCGAGGAAATATACAGCATGTACACCATGGGGCGGAAAATGCCGAACACCAGCAGGCGCGCCTGCTTCGCGCGCTTCAGCTTTTTGCTTTTTTCCAGAAAATCGGCCAGCTTTTTATCTTCCCTGTTAAAGATCTGCGTGATCTTGATGCCGCTCAGGTTTTCGGAAAGATAGGTGTTGATATCGGTGGTGGCGTCGTTTACCTGGCGATGCACCTTGCGGCTGAACTTGCGGAAGATCACGGTGAACAGCACCACAAAGGGCACGAAGCACAGCACCATCAGCGTCAGCGCGCGATTCAGCGACAGCATGGCGCCCAGCACGCCGAAGATGATCATCACGTTCTTGACCAGCGTGACCAGGATATTGGTAAACATATAGGAGATTGCGTTGGGGTCGTTGGATACGCGGGTCACCAGCTTGCCCACGGGCAGATTGTTCAATTGCTCGTGGCTCAGGCTTTCGATGTGCATGAAGGTATCCATGCGGATCGCGGACAGGATCTTCTGTCCGGTCTTCTGCAGCACCATCGCCTGCACGTAGGTGCAGACCAGGCTTACGGCCAGGATCCCGGCGTAAACCGCGACGATGGAAAACAGATAGCTGAGCGCGAAGGCATCCTTGACCGTTTCCTCGATGTGTCCCACCAGCAGCGGCGACGCAAGATCATAGCCGATGGAGAGCAGCATGACGAAGAACACCAGCAGGAAGTTTTTCCGGTAAGGCCTGGCATAGGCCAGCAGACGGCGGATGATTTCCCGGTCGGCCATATGCCGTTCAAAGCCCATGCTCTCTTTTTTGTTCTTTTCCAGCAGGAAAACGGTCAGGAAGGCCGCGGCGAACAGGCTGATGATGCCCGCCACGATCAGGATGGGCAGGTACTCACGCATTCCGCACGCCCCCTTCCTCTTCCAGCTTTTGCAGCTCCACCATCTTGCGGTAGGCGGGACAGGTGTTGAGCAGCTCTTCATGGCTGCCCGCGGCGGCGAGCTTTCCGTCGTCGATGAACAGGATCTTGTCCATCTTTTCGATGGTGGTGATGCGGTGCGCGATCAGCAGGGTGGTTTTGCCCCGGCGCGTTTCCCGCAGGTTTTCGAGGATGGTCTTTTCGGTTTTGGTATCCACGGCCGATACCGAATCGTCCAGGATCAGGATCGGCGCGTCGCGCATCAGGGCGCGCGCGATGGATATGCGCTGCTTCTGCCCGCCGGATACCGTTACGCCGCGCTCGCCCAGCACGGTGTCGTAGCCCTGCTGGAACTCGGCGATGTTATCGTGCACGTCGGCCAGCCGCGCGGCGCGGGAAACGGCCTCCCTGCTTTCGCCGGATATGCCGAAGGCGATGTTGTTTTCAATGGTATCGGAAAAGAGAAAGTTATCCTGCGGCACATAGGCGCAGCCGTCGCGGAGCGAACGGATCGTGATGTCGTTCACGTCCACGCCGTCGATGAACAGCGTGCCGTCGGGCACGTTGTAGGTGCGGAGGATCAGGTCGACCAGCGTGGTTTTGCCGCTGCCTGTCTTGCCCACGATGCCCACGCTTTCCCCGGCGCTGACCGTAAAGGATACGTCGCTCAGCGCGTCGAACTCGCCGTCGGGATAGCGGAAGGTGAGATGGCGGAACTCGATATCGCCGCGCACGCTTCCGATATCCTTCGCGCCGGGCCTGTCCTTCACATCCTGCCTGGCGTCCAGCAGTTCGCCGATGCGGTTCAGGCTGGCCCTGCCGCGGCTGGTCATATCGATCAATTCGGACACCGCCATGATCGGCCAGATCACCGCCGTGAAATAGCCGATGTACTCCACCAGCTGCCCGGCGTTGAAGACGCCCTTGTATACAAGATAGCCGCCGAAGCCCAGGATCACGCAGATCACGCTTTCCACAAAGAGCGTGACCAGGATGCGCAGCAGCACGGCGGTTTTGGTGTGGTCGACGTTGGCGTTTTCGTTTTCGACGTTCAGCTTTTTAAAGGCGGCCAGCTCTTTGGTTTCCTTGACGAAGGCTTTGATCACCGCGATGCCGGAAAAGCTCTCCTGGCTGAAATCGCTGAGCTTTGAGAACGCCGCCTGCCGGATATCCCATTTGCGCTGCATGCTGCGGCCGACCACGGTGGCGCAGGCCAGCAGCAGCGCCATCGGCAGGAGCGAAAACAGCGCGAGCGAAGCGCTCATGCGGAACATTTTGACCACGGCCAGCACGCCCAGCAGCAGGGCGTCGAAAAACATCATGATGCCCCAGCCGAAGCACTCGTGCACGGTATCCAGATCGTTGGTGAACAGGCTCATCAGGCTGCCCACCTTGTTGACCTGGTAATACTCCCGGCTCAGGTCCTTGCAGATATCAAACATGCGGTTCCGCAGATCGGCCTCCATGCGGATGCCCGAGCCGAAAAACATGACGCGCCAGAGAAAGCGCCCCGCCACGATGGAAAGGATGACGGCCACCATGGGCATGCAGATATGGTTGAGCAGAAAATCCATATCAAAGGCGGTCCGAACGCCGTCCACGGTCACGTAGCCGGTGTTGACGCCGTTGACCACCAGCTGATACAGATTGGGGATCAGCAGCTGCAGATAGTCCACCGTTCCCAGGGAAAGCAGGCCGAGCAGCAAAAAAACGCCGTATTTGCGGTAATAACGGTTGATGTGCTTTCCGAAAATCATAAGCGCATGTTCTCCTGTGCGATACGTAAAGAAAAAAACGGAAGTGCGAACATTATACTTCATCCGTTTTTATTTATCAAGCGAAATATGCCGTGCAAAAACGCTATCGCTGTGGTATAATGATCGCACTAACAGATTGTGGAGGTACGCCATGTATTGCATCAGGAACGTTACCGATGACTGGATTTACGTGGGCGGCAGCGACCGCCGCCAGCCGCTCTTTGAGGCGGCGCATCCGATCCCGGACGGTGTTTCCTATAACAACTATCTGCTGCTGGACGAAAAGACCGTGCTGATGGATACCGCCGACCGTTCGGTGGCCAAAGTGTTTTTTGAAAACGTCGCCCACGCGCTGAACGGCCGCGGGCTGGATTACATCGTGGTGCAGCATATGGAGCCCGATCACAGCGCCAGCCTGGGACAGGCCCTGGGCCTGTATCCCGACGCGCAGGTGGTCTGCACCGCCAAGGCCGCGGCCATGATCAGGCAGTTCACCGGCCTGGACATTTCGGAGCGCGTCCGCATGGTGAAGGAGGGGGATACCCTCGAAACGGGCCGGCATACGCTGAAATTCACCATGACGCCCATGGTACACTGGCCCGAGGTGATGATGACCTACGACGCGGCCGACAAGGCGCTCTTCAGCGCCGACGCTTTCGGCCACTTCGGCGCGACCGACGGCCGTCTGTTCGCCGACGAGGTCGATTTCTTCGGCGAATACCTGGATGAGGCGCGCCGGTATTACGCCAATATCGTGGGCAAGTACGGCATGCCGGTGCAGGGCGTGCTGAAAAAGGCCGCGGCGCTGGATATCGCGTACATCTGCCCGCTGCACGGCTTTGTGTGGCGCAGGGATTTCGACAGGATCATCGCCAAGTACGATCTGTGGAGCCGGTATCAGTCCGAGGAGCGGGGCGTGCTGATCGCCGTGGCCTCGGTATACGGAAACACCGCCGACGCGGCCCGCGCCGCCGCGGCGAAGCTGGCCGAAAAGGGCGTGAAATGCGCGCTGTACGACGTCTCCGCGACCGATCCTTCCTATATTCTGTCCGAAGCGTTCAGGTACAGCCATCTGCTTCTGGCAAGTCCCACCTACAATAACGGCGTGTTCGTGAAGATGGAAAACCTGCTGCACGATATGGCGGCGCATACGCTGGCCAACCGCACGGTGTTCATGATCCAGAACGGCTCCTGGGCGCCTGCAGCCGCCGCCGGGATGAAAGCCATCCTCGAAGGGCTGAAGGGCTTCGTCTTCGCCGAGCCCGTGCTGACCCTCAAATCCGCCCTGGCGCCCGAACAGGCTGGGGAAATGGACGATTTCGTGAACGCGGTCTGCGAATCCGTGGGAGGCAGCGTATGAGCCGGCTGGGTGATCTGATCAAACTGGAGCGCGGCCGCCGCGGGCTGAGCGCCAAACAGGTGGCCCGCAAATGCGGGGTCAGCGAAAGCTATCTGCTGGCCGTGGAGGCGGGAACCAAAATCATCGCCGACGACCAGGCCCGGCGCATCCTCAGATCCATGGGCATGCAGCAGCAGACCGAGGCGGATTTCAGCCTGGACGATATCGCGGCCACCGTCGATCTGCAGTCCGCGTCCGAGGAGATCCGCCGCGCGCAGGCGACGCGGGAAAAAGCGGCAAAAGCCCGGCCTGAAGCCGAAAAGGTCGCTTCCACCGACGAGGGCGGCGTCAGCGGTTCGATCTGGCTGGACGCCCTGAGCAGCGTGCTGCGGCGCGTGCCGGTATATAACGCCGTGATGAAAGAGGTCGGCCATCGCCTGCTGCCCGTGGAAAACGGCAGGATCGAAAACGCGTCCCCGGATAAGGTGTTCTATTTCATGGCCCCCGATAACGATATGCGCGGCTTCCGCGTCACCAAGGGCGATCTCGTGCTCGTGGTGCCCGCCGCCGCGCCGGTGGACGGATCGATCATGTTGATCCAGACGCCGCTGGGCCGGGTGCTGCGCATGGTCAAAAAACTCGATAACTTCAAAGTGCTGCTCCAGCGCTACGACGCAGCCTGCGAAAGCGAGGTCTGCGCCATGGACGAGGTGCACGTCGCGGGCCGCTGCGTGCGCCTGGAGGCGGAACTGTAACCGGCGTCCGCGCGCTGCGCACCGAACAAAAACGGGGCTGTTGCACAGCCCCATCGATCAAATGGATCCTCCATTTGATCGGGAGAAACGCCTTTTCCTCTCGTCCCTGCGGGACTCCCGGGCGGAA
>CACWLY010000109.1 GCA_902761825.1 uncultured Eubacteriales bacterium | reverse complement strand
GCGCGCAAGTCCTTGCGCAGGGCGCGGGGCGTACAAAGCAACGCCAAGACGGAAAAGACACCCAAAGATGATAAGATTTTAGATTGAGAATAGTATTATACTTCGGGATTATCCATAAACCTCATATACAAAAAAGGCATCCCCGGCTCAGTCCGGGAATGCCTTTTGATTGTTTGCGGTTTATCAGGCTTTGCCGTTGCAGCCCAGCACGTCCACGATCTTATGACGCACCATGTCGCGCAGCGCGGTGCGGGCGTCGGTCAGGTACTGACGGGGATCGAAATGATCGGGATGCTCGGCCATATGCTTGCGGATCATCGCGGTGAAGGCCAGGCGCAGGTCGCTGTCGATATTGATCTTGCAGACGGCCATGGAAGCGGCCTTGCGCAGCTGCTCCTCGGGAATGCCGACAGCGTCGGGCATCTTTCCGCCGAACTCGTTGATGATCTTGACGAATTCCTGGGGAACGGAGGACGCGCCGTGCAGCACGATGGGGAAGCCGGGCAGACGCTTGCTGACCTCTTCCAGCACGTCGAAGCGCAGCGGCGGGGGCACCAGGATGCCTTCGGCGTTGCGGGTGCACTGGGCGGCGGTGAACTTATACGCGCCGTGGCTGGTGCCGATGGCGATGGCCAGGCTGTCGCAGCCGGTGCGGGTCACGAATTCTTCCACTTCCTCGGGGCGGGTATAGCTGCTGTCCTCGGCGGAAACCTTGACATCGTCCTCAACGCCGGCCAGGGTGCCCAGCTCGGCTTCGACCACGACGCCGTGATCGTGCGCGTATTCCACAACGCGGCGGGTTTCCTTGATGTTGTCCTCAAAAGACAGGCCGCTCTTATCGATCATGACCGAAGAGAAACCGCCGTCGATGCAGCTCTTGCAGGTCTCAAAATCCGGGCCGTGGTCCAGATGCAGGGCGATGGGCAGATCGGTCTCCTTGATGGCGGCTTCCACCAGCTTCACCAGATAGGTATGGTTGGCGTAGGCGCGCGCGCCTTTGCTGACCTGCAGGATCACGGGCGCGTTTTCCATTTTGGCGGCTTCGGTGATGCCCTGCACGATTTCCATGTTGTTGACGTTGAACGCGCCGATGGCGTATCCGCCGTCATAAGCTTTTTTGAACATTTCCTTGGTGGTTACGAGCGGCATATGAAAATTCCTCCTTTATTTGGGAATCCGATTCAGTTTATTATAGCATTTGTTATCGATTGATGCAATCATTATTTGGCATTGGACGCGGCGTTTTCCCGGGCCAGCGTATCCCCGTCGTCGCCGCGGGCATAATCGGCGGCCAATATGCAGGAGCGCTCCAGCGCTTTTTCCCCGGCGCTTCGCGCGGCGGTATAGAACACGCTGTCCCCTTCCAGCCGCGTCACGGTCAGATTGACGCGGCGGATCCCTTTTTCATCCTGGATCATCAGCAGGATTTTCCGCCCATGCCGCAGGGAATACTCCAAAAACCTGTCAATCATCCTTCTTCACCGCCCGGTAGACGCGCATAGTACCCCATTCGCTCTCAAACACTTTGGGATACAGTTCGTCCAGCGCGTCGTCGTCAATCCGCAGGCTGCTGCGCTCATAATCGCCCACCAGGATATAATCCACGCCGTATTTCCGCAATATATCCTCATGCGCGGCGGGATCGGCGTAAAAATCGCGGATATCCTGCTCCCGCGCCGACAGATCGTAGCCGTGCCAGTACAGCCACAGCCCGGGGCCGCAGACGATATCCCGCCCGGCAAGGGCGGAAACCGGATTGATGTGCTGCGTCCACGTCATGAAGGTGCAATGCTCGGGCGTGTTTTCTTCCACGTACCGCGCCGTTTTCACGGCCTCCTCGCCGAACATCTGGTAATCGCTCACGCATTCCCGGGCGATGGACAGCGTGCCGGTGGCAAAGCAGCAGACCGCCGTGATCGCGGCCAGCACGTACCGTGAACGCAGGCCGCGCAGCCGGTCGTAAAGCGCGACTGCGTAATCGGCGGCCAGTACGGCGCACAGCGCCCACCAGACGTAGAACAGCTTGTTGTTGTCGTATTCGTTGGGCTGGAAAAGCAATAGCTCGGATACGATAAAGATCACGAAAGCGCCCGCGGCGATCATGCGGCGTTTTTTGTTTTTGTCAAACAGCGAGAGGATCAGCAGGATCAGGGGCAGGCCGACGTTCTTGATCCAGAAGGTCAGGTATCCGTCCCGCAGGCCGTTTCCGCCGGAATTGTTGACCCAGTTGAACTGAAAGCGCACAAACCCGCTGTTTCCCGCGGTGTGCCGGAAGGTCCAGAAGAACAGCTGCGGCGCTGCGAGCAGGCAGGCGACGCCGCCGTACAGCAGCCAGCTGAGGCAGGTTTTGCCCCGGCTGCGGATCAGGTCATAAAACAGCCAGCCCGCGCTGAGCAGCCCCAGCGCCAGGAAAGAATGCGTGTGCAGCAGCGGCAGCCCGCCGGCCATGACGCCGAGCAAAGCGGCCTGCCGCGCGCTGATCCTGCCCTCGCGGTCCATAAACCCGTCGTACAGCAGATACACGCAGGGCAGCAGGATGCACCAGCCGCCCAGGAAAGTGCGCTGGGGAATCAGCATATCCACGATGAGATTGCTCCACCGCAGATTGTAATACGTAAAATCCGCGTGGTTGGCCGGGGTCTGGTACCAGCCGTACAGGATCGTTTCCAGCCGGTCCAGCCAGGTGCCGGCCTGCAGCGGATTGAGGTCGCTGCTTCCGTTGCTGACGCCGAGCGTGTCGACGCTGTACAGAAAGCCCAGGCCGCCGTTGACGAACACGAAGAGCATTGCCCATACCGCGACGCTTCCGCGGCCGTCCGACATGCGGTCGGCCAGGATCATATACCCGGAGAAAACAAGCCCCATCATCAGGATGGCGGGAAAGATCGCGGCCCAGCGCAGGTTCATGCCCATCAGCATGAAGCTGGTGGAAAAGCTGTCCATCAGGAAGGGATACACCAGCCGTTCGCCGGGCAGGATGCTGTAATCAGGCGGGAACGAAGCGTTGCGCAGGCTGCTGATGATGCCCAGGTGCAGCGGCAGGTCGCCGTACGTGCTCTGCCCCACGTGCAGCGCGCCGTCCACCGGACGCAGCACGTGCGTGTATTGCAGATACGCGCCGAGCGCGGTCAGCGGCAGCGCCACGCAGGCCATGAGGATCAGAAGCCGTCTGTCCGCGGCGGAGAAAGCGCGGACCGGCGCGCGCTTGTCGCGCAGGCCGAAATGGCAGAGCAGCGTCAGCGCGCACAGCGGGATCAGGGCCAGCATGTGCGCCTTGACCGAAAAGCGGAAGAAGAAGGCCAGCAGCGCAGGCAGCCACATCATAAGCAGTATCCCGAGCGCCGCGCCCAGCCACAGCCGCGCAGGCAGACGCTTGCCCGGCAGCAGGCTGCGGATAACGACGTACCCGCTCAGCAAATAAACGGCAAAATAAGCAACGCCCAGCACGGTGTTTTCCTCCCGGTCCGTATTCCGCATTATTATACCGTCAACGCGCGAAAAAGGCAAGGCGGCGTATATTTCCGGCGGCAGAAGCAAAAACTGTTTGACGTCTTCCTTCCGCGGTGATATGCTACATATATCAAAGAGATTGCGGAGGACAAGACGATGATTGCCATTGCCAACGATCACGCGGGCCTGGCCCTGAAGCCCGAAATAATCGCCTTATTGAATGAGATGGGACTGGAATACAGGGATTTCGGCACCGACAGCCCGGAAAGCTGCCATTATCCCATCTACGCGGCCCGCGCAGCCAAGGCCGTCGCCTCGGGCGAATGCGAAATGGGCATCCTGCTGTGCGGCACGGGCCTGGGCATCGCCCTGGCGGCCAACAAAGTGCGCGGCATCCGCTGCGTCACCTGCTCCGAAACGGTGTCCGCCGCCCTTTCCCGTCAGCACAACAACGCCAATATGCTGGCCATGGGCGCGCGGGTGATCGGCGGTGAGGTGGCCAAAGCCGTCGCCCGCACCTTCCTGACCACCGGTTTCCTTGGCGGACGCCATCAGACCCGGGTCGATATGATCATGGCGCTGGAGCGCGGGGAAGAAATCGAGTAACCGGAGCGATCGTATTGAAAAACGCCTCTTGGCGCGGCGCCGTATTCATGGCGCTCGTTCATGGCACAAATGCCGTATACCAGGGGTACATCAGCAAGTTTTACCAGCAGCGGGGAGCGCGGGGACAGGCGCTTTCCTGGCTGCTGGTTTCCTTTCCCCTGATGTCGGTCGCCGGCCAGCCCGTATGGGGCCTGCTGGCGGACCGCACGGGGAAACGCCGCCGGACGCTGCGCTGCGTGATCCTGCTTTCCATCGCGTCATCCGCGCTGCTGTATGCGCAGGGCGGATACGCCGGCCTGCTGGCGGCGTGCTGCGCGTTCGGGTTCTGCTATCCCGCGATCCAGCCGCTGGGCGACAGCATGATCCTGTCGACGCAGAAACGCAATTACGGGCGGATACGCCTGACGGGCAGCCTGGCCTATGCCTTTTGCAGCCTTGCCGCCGGACGCCTGCTGAAGGATGATTACGCCGCGGTCCCTTCTGTGGTCATGACCGGGCTCGTCTGTCTGCTGGCCGCGTCCTTTCTCGTAGCGGGCGCGGACGCTCCGGCCCCGCCAAGAAATCGCGTTTCCTGGCGCGATATCGGGCGGATCCCGCGCATCGGGCCGCTGCTCGCGCTGTTTATGCTGCTGCAGATGACGCTGGGCTATTTTTACAGCTATTACGCGGTTTATTTCACCGCGCTGCCGGGAGGAAGCAGCGGCTGGCTCGGCGTCAGCCTGTTCGCGGCCACGCTCAGTGAGATCCCCTTTCTGCTGCTGGGCGACCGTCTTTTCCGGCGCTTCGGCGCGGGACGGCTGTTGCTGCTGGCCGCCGCGTCGCTCGCCGCGAGATTCGCGCTGCTGGGCTTCTGCCGCGGCAGGATGGGCGTGCTGCTGAGCCAGCTGCTGCACGGGGCCGGCTTTATCGTGATGACCTTTTCCATGGCGAAATATATCAGCTATGCTGCGCCGAAGGAGCTTCGCGCGACCGGGCAGACGATGGTGTCGGCGGCCGGCGGCGGGTTCGCGCGGACGGTCGGCAGCCTCGCGGGCGGGCTTCTGAGCGAAAAAAACGGCCTGCGCGCGGGCTTTGTATGCATGGCGCTCGTATCGCTTGCCGCGCTGCTCTTCTTCCTCCCGGTATACCGCAGGCTTCCGCCGCTGAACGGGAAGACATGATCTGCATTTTTTGCCACGCATGACGGATCGCGGCGGCGGCACAATAGCAGTGGTGATCGAAATGACCGGAATGAAACGGCTGATCGGACTGCCGGTGATCCTGGACGGACGGCAGATCGGCACGGTGGCGCGCGGCGTGGTAAGCGCCGACGGCAAAAAGCTCTACGGACTGGTTGTGCGCGACGGCCTGCGCGCTTCCCGCTTTCTGGAATCCTCCGGCATCCTGATGCTGGGCAAAGTATCGGTCATATGCGGAAAAAAGCCGCAGCGCATGCCCAGGGAAGCCGCGTTCCGGCTTTTCCGCGTGACCGACGCCAACGGGGCGCGCATCGGCCTGGTGACCGACGCGCTGCTGGACGAAAACACGCTGCGGGTCACGGCGCTGGAAATCTCGTCCGGGCCGGTGGACGACCTGATCGCGGGGCGATGGTACGCGACGGTGTACGACGTGCGCTCGATCGGCCTGACCGGTCATGTCACCGTTCCCTGCAGGCAGAACTGAAAGGAGGACGACTTATGAAGCTGAGCAAGTATATGATGTCCGGCGCGGTGATCGGCTATGCCGTCGGCTGCAAAATGGAAGACATGCGCAAGTATGCCATGCGCGCGGTGAAGCGGATGAAAAGGATGCTGTCCAGAAAGCTGGGCCTGTGATGCCGCGGGCCGAAGCGGGCCGTCTGCTCAAGCGGCAGGCGCGCCTGCTGCTGGCCGCGGCCGCCGCCCTCGCCGCGCTGCTGCTTTTCCGGCACGCCGTACTGCGGTTGCTGTTTCAGACGGCGCTGGCCGTGCTGCTCGCCTGGGCTGCCGCGCCGCTGGACAGGCTGCTGGAAAGGCGGCTTCCGCCCGGCGCGGCGGCGCTGCTGTCGCTCCTTACGCTGTTCGGCGCGCTGATCGGCTTTCTTTGGCTGCTCGCGCCGCAGATGCTCTCGCAATTGACGCTTGCGGCGGACGCGATCCCGCAGCTGACCGATCTTGTTCAGCAGCTGATGGACAGGCTGGAAGGGACGCGGCTGTTTTCCCGTCTGGGCATTACCCTGACGACCTCGGAGGAGCTGCTGCAAAAAATCGGGAACGCCGCGATCAACGCCGTTCCCGCGCTGATGCAGCGGCTTGCCGGCATGGGAGAAACGCTGGCCCGGGCGTTCCTTGCGCCTGTGCTGGCTTTTTATTTTCTCCGGGATCGGGAAAGCTTCTGCTTTCAGCTGTCGCTGCTGATCCCGCTGCGCGCGCGCAGACGTCTGCTGGCCGCGCTCAGGGAGATGCGGCGCGAAATCGCCGTTTATTTCCGCGGGCAGCTGCTGGTCAGCCTTTCGGTCGCGCTGCTCACGGCGCTGGCGCTGCTGATCATCGGCATTCCCGCGTGGCTGGTGCTCGGCGCAATTATGGGCATCTGCGACCTGATCCCCTACGCCGGGCCGTACCTGGGCGCCGCGCCGATCCTGCTGTTCTCCCTGCCTAAGGGGCTTTCCTCCGCCCTGTGGGCGATGGCGGCGGTGGCGCTGATCCAGCAGATCGAAAGCGTTTTCCTCTCACCCAGGCTCATGAGCGGGGCCACGGGGCTGCATCCGGCGTATGTGCTGCTTCTGCTTTCGGGCGGCGGGCTGGTGGCCGGCCTGCCCGGCATGCTGCTTTCCCTGCCCCTGTTCGTATGCGTCCGCGGAGCCGTTCGCGCGATTCAATGCGAAAAGCAGGAAGATTTGCCCTGATCCGCAGGTTTGTCCTGTTCGCGTTCTAAGAGCCAATTCACGAAGGGGGAATGAAGCGCAGAGGGAACGTTAGGGCCTACGCGATCCGGGGCCCTGTTCGCTTGCGCTGGCCGAAGGCCAGGATTTTGATCCACTGGATCAATTTCCGGGCGCTGCGGGCCCCTAAAACCCGCGCCAAAGGCCCCGGACAGGCTTCCCTCCCCGGCGGGAGCTCGAGGGCAGCGCCCTCGTCGTTTTCCCTTAGCTTAATTCGCTATTCCCATCATGGCTCTTAAAATCTTAACAGATTCGGGATGGAAGATTTTAGAAGAAGAAGGGTATAGGTATTGCTAATTACGGCAAAACAAGATATAATAATGTTTCAGTAAGGGGGGGATCTGTTATGTCGAATCTGACAGACACCACAAAGCTGCAGCCGATCCGCGACAGCCGCAACACTGCCCAGGGCATCCTGGAGTATGTTTACCGCGCCCTGCAGACCAAGGGATACGATCCCATCACGCAGATCACCGGCTTTATCCTGACAGGCGACCCCACTTATATCACCAGTTTCAACAACGCCCGCAGCATGATCACCCGGCTGGAACGGGACGAGATCCTGGAAGAGCTGGTTTACTTCTACCTGACGGAGCATTTTGACAAATGATTCAGGGAAGGATCGTGGCGCTCGACGTGGGAGACGTGCGCATCGGCATCGCCGTCAGCGACGAAATGCGCCTGATCGCCACCCCGCACAGCGTGTACAAGCGCGTGGGCTTCGGCCCCGACGTGCGGCACATCAAGGCCATCTGCGACGGGATGGGAACGCGCAGCGTGCTGTGCGGCCTGCCCCGCAACATGGACGGCTCCATCGGCTTTCAGGCGAAGAAGGTGCTTGCGCTGGCGGAGCAATTGGAGCTGGCCGGCCTGCACGTGATCTATCAGGATGAACGGCTTACCACCGTCACGGCCGAGCGCGCGCTGATCGAGGGCGGCATGCACCGCGAGGAGCGCAAAGGGACGGTGGACAAGGTAGCCGCCGCCGTGATCCTGCAGCAGTACCTGGACGTGCAGCGCAATATCGAAGCATCCCACATGGTGGATGAATAGAGGAGGAAACGAACATGACCGACGAAAACATCAACCTGACCCCTGAAGAAGAGGATAATATCGTTGAATTGACCGACGAGGACGGCGTTGTATCCAAATTCGAGTACCTGACCACGATCTCCCACGAAGGCGAAGAATACGTGGTGCTGATGGTGCTGGACGAGGACGGCAACGAGCCCGAAGGCGACGACGGCGAAGTGGTCATCCTGCAGATCGAGCAGGACGAGAACGGCGAGGATATTTACGTAAGCGTCGAGGACGACGACGTTTCCCAGGCCGGGGAGGCGTAGCAGCGCTACGTTGACCGGAATGAAGCAACGCCAAGACGGAAAAGACACCCAAAGATGATAAGATTTTAGATTGAGAATAGTATAAAACGCCCGAAATCAAAAGCTGGCCTGTTCTGCAAGGAACGGGCCGGTTTTTATTCAGAAAGGGATACCGATGAAAAAACTGCTGTTCTGCATATTGCTGCTGCTGGCGATCTGCCTGAGCGCTCAGGCCGAGGAAGCCGCGGACATCACCGGCCGGTGCGCTTTCACCGTTTCACAGGACAAGAGCAATATCGGCGCGATGACGGACGCCGATTATTACAGCTACTGGACCGGGAAAAAGAACGCCTGGGTCCAGATCGGCGCGCCCGACGGCGAGCCGCTGTACGGGCTGTACGTCTGCTGGGGACGTATCACGCCCTGGGAAGCCCAGGCGCAGGACGCCTCCGGAGAATGGCGCACTGTTTACGTATCCGAGGACGAGTTTTACCATCAGTATATCCCGTTGCCCGAGGGATACAGCGCCGTGCGCCTGGTCAACGTATCCAAGGACGGCTATGAAATGAAGGTCAGCGAGCTGCGCGCACTCGGCGCGGGCGAGGTGCTGATCACCGATCCCGGAGACGAATACCTGTTTTTCGGCGGGCTGCTGCCCACCTATATCGCCCAAGGCAAGGAGATCATGCTCTGCGAATGCATCAATACCATCGCCGCCTACAAAAGCCAGCTGCTGGACGGCGCGTGGAACCTGGGCCTGCGCAATTATCCGTACATGGCCTACTTCAAGCCCCGCATGAGCAATACCCTGCAGGGGCAGTATGAAAACTGGAGCGAGGTGCAGTTCGTGCGCCATGTTTCCCGCATCGTGCGCATGTACAAGCCCGACGTGCTGGTGACGCATTCCAAAAACGGCGAGGGCATCGACGGCGGCCACAAGGTGTGCGCGGACGCTGCGATCCGTTCGCTGACCACCGCGATGGACGAGCTGTACGACGTGGGATACGGCTACGCCAACTGGGGCAACTGGAAAGTGAAAAAGCTGTACCTGCATCTGTACGGCGACAGCGAAACGGTGCTCGATTACCATCAGCCGCTCGAATATTACGGCGGCAGGACGGCCGACGAAATGGCGCGGGAGGCCTATGCCCTGCAGGACTATCAGCGTAAATCGCTGAAGGGAAGGGACCTCAAATGGGGCGAAGGCATCTGCGACGGCAGCGCTTACGGCCTGGTATACAGCGAGGTCGGCGAGGACACGGGCGCGGGCGACCTGTTCGAGCACCTGGATTGACGATATCCGTCCTTTCATACTATTCTCAGTATAAAAGATTATCAGATTTGGGATGGATTTTTCGCCCTGGCTAAGCTGAATGGAGGGAGGCGTAGCAGCGCTACGTTGA
>CACWLY010000108.1 GCA_902761825.1 uncultured Eubacteriales bacterium | reverse complement strand
GGCAGACACGGAAAAGCGTTCTCCGTTGGTTGCGGCTGCTCAACCAAACAAAAGAAATCCGAGCTTTCAGCCGGCAGGCGGAGGGTCCGGATTTCTTGTATTCATGAGCGATAGGGCATTGGCCTTTTTCTCTGAAGTATATATGATCCGAAGGATCGACGATAAATTTGAAAGATCGCCTTTTCCGGCGACAGCGCGGCCGCCGGCTCGCTTGGGTTGCAGGAGATTCGTGAAAGATGGTAGAATAATGGTCAGGAGCTTTGGCTCGAGTACTCGGGATCGGACGATGAAGTATGGATAATTCGATTAAAAGGATAGTGAATGAGATCGCTTCGATAATGGACGGGCATGTTTACGATGTCTGGCTTTATGGAAGCGTCGTGCTGGATGATTTTCAACTGGGATGGAGCGATATTGATTTTGTGGCGCTGACTCAAGGACCGATTTCCGAAAGCCAGGCGGAGAATCTGCTGACGCTCAGACAGAACATGCTCAGAACAGAACCCGATAACCTGTATTACCGCTCTTTTGAGGGCATCATTGCCAATCTGGATGAATACCGCGGAAAGTCCTTTCAAAGGCTGATCTATTGGGGCACAAGCGGGCAACGGATTACCGACCGCTACGC
Source organism: uncultured Eubacteriales bacterium (assembly GCA_902761825.1). Classification (GTDB taxonomy): domain Bacteria; phylum Bacillota; class Clostridia; order Christensenellales; family Aristaeellaceae; genus SFMI01. The sequence continues at coordinate 7,777 of CACWLY010000108.1, read as the reverse complement.
ATCGGATCCCTTTTCATTGTTTGAACTGGCAAAGTATGGAAAACCGGTATACGCAAGCAGCGCATGGGTTCTTCCCGCGCCGGGCAAAGAAGAACTGGTAAGCGCAGTGCGCGGCCATTATGAGGCGATCCGAAAGTATGCCGTTAAAACAAACGAAACCCTGTATTCGTGCGGATGGCTGCTGGATATTGCCAGGTGTATCTATACGCTGAGGCACGATGACGTCATTGCCAAAACGCAGGCGGGCATCTGGGCGCTGGAGGAGCATTTTTTTTCGGATGAAACGCCGCTGCGAAAAACGATCGAAATCCGGCAGCGCCCATTAGCCTTCAAGGACAGGGAGGATACCAGGCTGTGGCTGAAAGGATTGGGGCCGGTTGTACAGAATTATGCGGATGTGCTGGAGCTGGAACTGCAAAGCGTATAGATTCCGTTTATGGATTCGCATCATTACGGCTTTTCGCCCGCGGGCCTTCATATATGAACCGCAGCGGGGTGGTGTTCTTCCCCGCTGACGCTGAACCGCGCCTTCCGCAAACAGGAGGGCGTCAGACCTTCGGATTACAGAACGCAGCTGTGCGCCAATAATACTATTCTCAATCTAAAATCTTATCATCTTGTCAACGTAGCGCTGCTACGCCTCCCTCCATTCAGCTTAGCCAGGGCGAAAAATCCATCCCAAATCTGATAATCTTTTATACTGAGAATAGTATAAAAATGCGGCTGGCTGAGCAAAACGGCGACAACAAAAAGCAGCGCGCGGGGAGAAACCCTGCGCGCTGCTGTCCGCGTGAAGCGCTTACTCTTCTTCTTCCTCTTCGGGCAGCTCGGCGTTGTGATACACGTCGGCCACGTCGTCGTTATCGTCCAGCATGTCGAGCAGCTTTTCGATCTTGGCCGCGGTATCGGGATCGGTGATCGCCACGGTGTTCTGGGGGATCATCTTTTTATCGGCGCTCAGGAAGGAAAGCCCCTGGTTTTCCAGCGCCTCGCGCACGGCGGAGAAATCGTTGGGCGCGGTGTAGATCTCGAACACGTCGTCCGAAACCTTCACGTCCTCGGCGCCGGCGTCCAGCGCCATCATCATGATCTCGTCCTCGTCCATGCCGGGCTCGCGCTCGACCACGATTTCGCCCTTGTTGTCGAACATGTAGCTCACGCTGCCGGGCGTGCCCAGGCTGCCGCCGTTTTTGTCGAAAATATGGCGCACGTCGGCGCTGGTGCGGTTGCGGTTGTCGGTCACGATATTGCAGATGATGGCCACGCCGCCGGGAGCATAGCCTTCATAGGTGATTTCTTCGTAGGTGAGACTGCTGCCTTCGCCGGCGGCTTTTTTGATGGAGCGCTGAATATTGTCGTTGGGCATGTTGTTGGCTTTCGCTTTCGCGATCACGTCGCGCAGCTTGCCGTTGCTTTCGGGGTTCGCGCCGCCCTCGCGGACAGCAATGGCGATCTCACGGCCGATCTTGGTAAAAATCTTGCCGCGCGCGGCGTCCGCCTTGCCCTTTTTCGCCTGAATATTATGCCATTTGGAATGACCGGACATGAAAATCCCTCCAAAATATCAATTTAACTGTAAAATTATAGCACATCATGCGTGATTCGTCAAATACAAGAAATGCGGGAGCGGTATCAATCCGCGGGTTTCTTTTTGGCGAGCCATCCGCGGAACATGCCGCCCTGGAAGAAGGAGGCGATCACAAAGAAGATATCCGCGAACAGGATGAACACAAAGGAGGGCAGCATGACCCTTGTATAGCGCTTTCCGAACGGCTTTTGCCGGTTGATGCAGAAGGCCAGCCATAGATCGAAGGCGACGATGCCGCACCCGAAAAAAAGCACCTCCAATGCCTGCTTGCCGAAGCCGAGAAGCGGCCCGGCCTGAAAACTGCCTTCGCGAACGACGGCGAGGATCGTGTTCAGTATCGCGAGCCCGAAGAATACGGTGAGCATGATGCGCATGACGTTCATCATGACGCCGCCGCCGATGCCGAGCCCGCCGCGCCAGGAGATGCCGCTGCGAGCGCAGAAATTTTCCATGACCTGCATCAGCGGCTCGTTCTGCCTGCCTTCGATGAAGCCGTTGTTGGCGATCACATACACGTTCAGGGCGGGATTGCTTTCTTTGCAGTACAGCTCCATTTCCCGGAGGAATGGGAGCACGTGGGACGGCACGCCGTCCACGTACAGGGGCATGGAAAACACAACGCTGTCCGCGTCCTTCACCGCTTCCAGCACCCTGCCGTAATCGGCCTTCGTCCTCAGCTTTTCCTTTTTCTTTTTCCCGGCGACGAACGCCGCGGTAAAGCCCGCGATAAAGCCGGACGCGCTCAGCCGCTTTTTCGGGCTGCAATCGATGAACACGGTTTTCATTGCGCTCTCGCCTCCAGCTCTTCGGTATCCGGTATGAAGGAAACCTCAGACGAGCGGAAGCCGTCGTTGATCGCGTTCTTTTCCGCCAGCAGCTTCCAGGTTTTCTTTTCGTTCTCGGCGGTTTCGCCGTATACCAGCACGGACCAGCTGCTGTGCCTGCCGTAGCGCAGCGTATGGTGCATTTCTCCCGCGCGGTACGTGCTCATGGGCGTCGAGGTGCCGATCGACCGGTCGAGGATATTCTTGACCGCCGGGCTGTATCCGCCGTACCAGTTTTCGGTCACGATCACCAGGTCGTCCGCCTGCCCGATCACGCGGCAGATCTCGTGCAGGGAGTCCTTCATTCCGCAGGCCGCGGGATGCTTCGTCCAGCAGTGAAAGCACCCCTGGCAGGGCGCGTATTTGCCGTCGGCGCGGATGATCCGGTCGTATTTTTCTTTCAGTGCCTGACCGAATTCTTCATTCCGGTCATGAATCAGGATACGCACGGCGTCTCTTCCTCTCTCTTTGCGTATTTTGATAAAACGGCGTCGGCCGTCCATCCGGTCGCGCCGTTCCCGCGTTTATTCTCGGGAAAGTGAACTCTCGTTCATATAGTGTAATGAACGGCGACCTGCGTGTCAAGCGCTTTTTCGGATTGAGCGCGGACGCGTTGTGTGGTATATTGGTCTGAGCAGGGACGCCGGCCGGAGCGCCGCGCGTTCCGAAACGGAAGAAATCGGGGGAAAAGGGCCATGAAGTACCAGGGCATCCGGAAAATACACGAGGGCAAATTCATCACGCGCTACGATGTGGATTACGTCACCTCGGAGGGGCATCCGAAAACCTATGAGATCATCAGCAGGAACCGGAACATCCGGTCGCTGGACGATCTGCAGAACCTGAAGCCGAACGCGGTGGTCATGATCCTTACGGACGCATGCGGCGAGCGCATCCTTGTCAACCGCGAATACCGCATGGCGATGGCGCAGTGGATCTATAATTTCCCGGCTGGGCTGATCGACCCGGGCGAGACGCCGGAGGAGAGCGCGCGGCGCGAGCTGCGCGAGGAAACCGGGCTTCATATCGTGCGCATCGATGATATACTGGACAACAGCTACAGCGCCGTCGGCTTCTCCAATGAGCGCAATGTCTGCGTCTTCGGCGTGGCCGAAGGGGAATTCCGCGAAAGCTCCTCCGACGTCGAGGAGATCGTTCCCGGCTGGTATACGAAAGAGGAAATGAAACGGCTTCTGCGCACCGAGGCTTTCGCGGCCAGAACGCAGGGCTATTGCTACGCCTGGGCGAACGGCTGATCGGAACGCGGGGCGGCGGGCCGTCCCGGCGCCGACGCGGGAAAAATCCGGTTTTTCTTATGCATTGGGATTGAGCGAATATACAAAATGTGATATACTGTAAAAGGATATTTATCTATAGTCATCGATCACGGGACGGAAGCGTGCTGCACGCGGGCGGTTTTTTCCCGCGGCGCTCCGGGCAAAAGCCCGGGCGGTCTCACAGGCGGAAGCCCGCGCTGCACGGCGGACCTTTCAAGGCTTTCATAGGGTACGGATCCATCGAAAATTGATGCATACACAGGGTGATCTGATGCGACAGTACATATACTTTACGAACTATTCCCCGGCTGCGGACATCGTCGTCACGGCTGTCGGCCTTGTCATGATGGTCCTGGTTGTTTTTTCCCATATCAGCCGGACCAGAGCCTTCAGGCTGTTTTTGTCCATCGTCTGCCTGGTGCTGATGGCGGCGTCGACCGACATCCTGTTTTATACGCTCGCTTCGACGCCCGCGCTGCGGACGCTGGCAAACTGGACGCGATGCGCGTACCACGTGATCCTGCTATTGACCTTTGTATACTATATCGCGTATATCTGCGAAGTGACGCGCTATGAAAAGAGCCGGCTTTTCCTTTTCCTTGCCAACCTGGTCTTTTTAGGCGCCATGCTGGCAGATGTCGTCACGACGGCCCGGGGAGTGACCTTTGCCGTCGAGGGCGACGGCATCAGCTTTGACAGGCGCGGCATTTTCATCTACGCTTACCTGGGCTATACGATCCTTTGCGTCATTCTTCTGGCAAACGTGCGCAAGCTCCTTTACCACCGCGTCATGTTCGGCTTTTACGGCACGGTCGCCATATCTTTCGCGATGCTGATCACGCAGGGCCTCAGGAACCAGTCCTCCTTCACGGTTTCCACCATGCTGCTGCCCGTGATTGCCATGATGTACGTGCTGCATTCCAATCCGTACGACGCGCTGCTTGGGGCGAACGACATAAACGCCATGCAGGATTACGTGCGGTTCTGCAGTGAAAAGAAGAGGCGTTTCATTCTCATGAGCCTGTACCTGAAGGAGTTTGACCAGGAAGGAAAGGATCTTCCCGACGATTTGCAGGCGAAAATCAGGCAGCTTACCTATCAGACCGCCAAGAGCGGCAGGCTGTTCAAGGTCGGAAAAGGGCATATGATTCTGATCTTCCTGGAAAAGAAGTATCCGGATTATGAAAAAAAGATCCGGGAGATCCTGAAAGCGTTCTATCCGGTCTATGAGCAGTTCCATTACGATTATAAAATCGTGATCGGCGGTTCTGCGGAAGAAATCAGCAAAAAGAACGAGTATATCAGCTATATCCGGAGCATTCACAGGACGATGCCGGAATGCTCCGTCCACAGGGCGAACGCGGATGACGTGAATGAATTCAAGCGCGACGAGTATATCCTCAGGGAATTGGCCGATATACACCGCCGGGGCGATCTGGACGATCCGCGCGTGCTTGTGTACTGCCAGCCCGTGCTGAACGTCAAAACCGGAAAGTATGATACGGCCGAAGCGCTGATGCGGCTGAACCTGAAGGAATCGGGGATCGTTCTGCCCGACCGGTTCATCCATCTGGCGGAAAAGCAGGGATATATCCATATGCTCACGGAGATCATCCTCCATAAAACCTGCCGGGCCATCAGCCGGTTCAACGACGAGGACTGCGAGATCAACCGCATTTCGGTGAATGTCTCCATCCTCGAGCTCAAGGACGATAATTTCTGCAGCGATATTATCGACATCATCGGAAAGAGCGGCATCGTGGGCGACAAGATCGCCATCGAGCTGACCGAATCCCATAATGAAGGCGACTTCATGCTGATGAAGCGGAAGATCGGCGAGCTGAAGGCGAAGGGGATCACGTTCTACCTGGACGACTTCGGCACGGGCTATTCCAATATGGAAAGGATCATGTCGCTGCCCTTCGATATCATCAAGTTCGACAGGTCGCTGGTGATCGCCAGCGGAACGGACGAACGCTCCGAAAAAATTGTGGAGAACCTCGCCCATATGTTTAACGAACTGGGTTTTTCCGTGCTGTATGAAGGCGTGGAAAACAACGGCGACGAAGAGCGCTGCCGCGAAATGTCCGCTTCCTACATCCAGGGCTTCAAGTATTCCCAGCCCGTGCCCATCGAGCGGGCGAAGGACTTCTTTCCCCAGGCCGGCTGACCGGACGCAAAGGAGAATGCGTATATGAAAACCCCGCTTGCGCTTGCGCTGATGATTGCGCTGCTGCTGTGCTGCGCCGCCGCCGAGGCGGTTCCCCCCTACGCGGAGACTGCCGTGGGCGTCGCGGCGGAAGCCGCCGACGGCCCGATCGCGTATGCCGGCGTCGATTTCGGCGCGGGCGCTTCCGTGCTGCGCTTTAAGGCGTCGTCGAAGGAAAGGCTGATCATACGCGCGTATGCCGACAGCACGGAGACGGATCCCATCGCGACCGCCGTGTTCGCGCCGCTGACGAAGGAATGCCGGCGCAATGTGCAGCTGAGCGGCGCGCACGATCTGTTCTTTACGCTGGAGGGCAGCGGCGAGTTCATTTCCTGGCAGGCGTTCGCCACGCAGGAAGCGGTCGACGCCGCCGTCCGCGCCGAAAGGGGAACGGCGTGTGAGGACAGCGTGCCCCCCATGTACTTCTCGCGCTGCGAGCAGGGCGGCACCGTCGAAAAGTTCGCCTATCAAGCGCGCGATTATGCCGGCGGCGGCGAGCCGTACGAAAAAACCGCGTATGTATACCTGCCTTACGGCTACGATCCGGATCAGACGTATGATCTGCTCATCCTCTGCCACGGCATCGGCGGCAGCGAGGTGGAATGGGGGATGACCGGCGAGGATTCACGCGTCAAAAAGATTATGGATCGGCTGATCTATAAAGGCGAGATCGATCCGTTCATCGTGGTCACGCCCAACGGCCGCGCGGGAAAAACCCAGGATCAGTCCGCGTTTTACCGCTTTGACGAAGAGCTGCGCGGCGATCTGCTGCCCGCGCTGGCGCGGCGCTACGCCGTCGATATCACCGACCGCGGCCGCTGCGCGATGGCCGGGCTTTCCATGGGCGGCATGCAGACCATCAATCTGGGCATCGGAAAATGCCTCGATCTGTTCAGCGCGTTCGGCGCGTTCTCGGCCTGCCCCACCACCAATGCCGCTTCCGTCACCGCGGCGGCGCTGAACGCGCGCAGGGATCTGCCCGTCCGCGTGTTTTACAGCATCTGCGGAACGGGGGACGGCATCGCCCGCGCCAGCACGTCGGCCGCGGTGAACGGCCTTGACGCGCTGACCGATCAGCTGAACGACCGGAACTTTATCGTGCAGGACGTGCCCGGCGGCCATGACTTTAACGTGTGGTATTTGGGGTTTTACAATTTTGCGCGGATGATCGGGGCAAAATGAGCATGATGCGCCTCTTTGTCGGGCTGGAGCCGTCCCCGGATTTCCGGGACGCGCTGCGTGCTTTGCAGGAGCGTCTGCGCGCTGCCGGGATCGACGGCAGGTATGCCGGCCCGTCCAATCTGCACCTGACGCTGGCCTTTGTCGGCATGTGGCCCGAGAACATCGGGCATCTGCTGCCCGCGGTCGGCGAGCCCTTTCCCATCGCGCTTTCGCATGTCGGCGTTTTTCCGAAAGCGCGCGTGCTGTGGGCGGGCGTAAAGCCGAGCGCCGCGCTGGACGCCCTGGCGGAGCGCGTGCGGCGGACGCTGGACGAGGCCGGGGTCCCCTATGACCGGCAGCCCTTTTATCCGCATATCACGCTGGCGCGCAAGCCCATCGTGCCTGACGCGCTTTCGCTTGCGGAGGTCGCGGTTCCGCCTGCCGTCATGACCGTGCGCGATGTCTGCCTGTACCGTTCGGACCGGGGAGAGGACGGCATGCAGTATACCGTGATCGGCCGCGGCGCGCGCGCTCCGGAGCCGTGAAACGCGCGGAGCTTTCCATACGCTGACGATTGCCAGACAGCCGTTTTTTGCTTATACTACAGATAATGATGCAGGGGGCTGTTGCACAGCCCCATCGATCAAATGGATCCTCCATTTGATCGAGAGAAACGCCTTTTCCTCTCGTCCCTGCGGGACTCCCGGGCAGAAAAGGC
>CACWLY010000107.1 GCA_902761825.1 uncultured Eubacteriales bacterium | reverse complement strand
GAAATTGATCCAGTGGATCAAAATCCTGGCCTTCGGCCAGCGCAAGCGAACAGCGAGGGCGGGCCGGAAGGCCCCGGATCGCGTAGGCCCTAACGTTTCTTTCCTACTCTTATTTCACCCTTTGTGAATTGGCTCTTAGAAGAAGAATAGCATGAATTGAAAAAGATTCCGTCAGGGCTTGTCCCCGACGGAACCTTTTTATGTCACCGTTCCGTTCTCCGTGTACATGGCGTAGAGCTGGGCATAGATGCCGCCCCTGGCGATCAGTTCGCGGTGGGAGCCTTGCTCCTGAATGCCGTTTTCGGTCAGCACCCAGATCACATCGGCATTGCGGATGGTGGTGAGACGGTGCGCGATCGTGAAGGTCGTGCGGCCGTGGGCCAGCTTTTCAAGCGATTGCTGCACGAGGCGTTCGCTTTCGTTATCCAGCGCGCTGGTGGCCTCGTCCAATATCAGGATAGGCGGATTCTTGAGGAATACGCGGGCGATGGAGATGCGCTGCTTCTGTCCGCCGCTGAGCTTAACGCCGCGCTCGCCCACATAGGTATCGTAGCCCCGCGGCAGCTGGCTGATAAACTCATGCGCGCCGGCCTGTTTCGCGGCCGCGATCACCTGCTGCCGGGACGCTCCGGGCTTGCCGTAGGCGATGTTATCGGCCACCGTGCCGCTGAACATATACACCTCCTGCTGCACCATGCCGATGCTGTTGCGCAGGGAATCGAGCGTGATATCCCGGATATCGCGGCCGTCGATGGTGATTCTGCCCGCGGTCACGTCATAGAAGCGCGGAATCAGATTGCACAGCGTGGTCTTGCCGCCGCCGGAAGGGCCGACGACAGCGACGTTCTGTCCCGGCTTCACCACCAGATCGATATTGCCGAGCACCTCGTGCTGTTCATCGTCGCTGTAATGGAAGCCCACATGATCGAAGCAGACCTCGCCCCGCACGTTTTCGATGGGCTTCGCGCCGGGATTATCCTTGATTTCGGCCGGCGCGTCCATGATCTCGCAGAAGCGCTCGATGCCCGTCATGCCGTTCTGGAACTGCTCGGTGGAATCCACAAGCACGCGGATGGAATTGAGCAGGGTGGAAACGTAGAGCAGATACGCGGTATAATCGCCGACGCTGATCCTGCCGTTGATCAGGAACAGCGCGCCGGCAACCACCACGATGATGTACATCAGGCCGTCATGGATGCGCGTGCTGGTGCCGAAGCCCGCCATATAGTAATAGCGCTTTTTCTTGAGCCGCAGGAATTCGGCGTTGTTCACGTCGAACTTCCGCTCTTCGAGCTGCTCGTTGGCGAAAGACTTGACCACGCGGATGCCCAGCAGCGAATCCTCCACCTGCGCGTTGATCTCGCCCACCTGATGGCGGCTTTCCTTGAAGGCCTGGCGCATTTTCACGTTGAAAAATCGGGTGAAGTAGACCATGAACGGCAGCACGGCAAAGATCAGCAGCGTCAGCCAGATGTTCATCCCGCCCAAGATGATAAAGGAAATGACCATTTTGATGCCCGAGATCAGGAAGTTTTCGGGCGCGTGGTGGGAAAACTCGGTGATATCGAACAGGTCGCTGGTGATGCGGCTCATGATCTGGCCGACCTTGGTATTGTTGTAATAGCTGAAGGAAAGCTGCTGCAGATGATGGAACAGATCGTGGCGCATATCGGTCTCGATCTTCGCGCCCATGATATGCCCTTCGGACTGCATATAAAAATTCGCGCCGGCATCCACGATGCGCAGCAGGATATACAGCGCTCCCATGCGCAGCACCAGCCCGGCGGTCAGCGCGCCCGCCGTGCCCAAAGCGCCGTTCGTGATCCGACGCACGATCAGCGGCAGCACAAGCTCGCACACCGTCGTAAGGCCTGCCGCAAGCAGGTCGCTGAGGAGCAGCCATTTATACTTGTAATAATACGGGATAAAGCGTTTCAGCAGCGTGCGGGTGGGAATATGCCGGTTGGTTTTTTCCATATCAAACCTCGTGTGTCAGTCGTCGGTCACTGCGGAAAGATCACGTCGGAGGAAAGCCGCGCAAGCAGCCCTTCGATATCGCTGTTATCCAGATACAAACTGTACGCGGCGCCGTCGTCGTCATAATAGGCGCAGGCAGCGCCGTTCCCGGAAGCCATCAGCAGGGTATACTCATCCAGCGTCCACAGCGTGGAGTTGTCCAGCGTCATGCCGTCATAGCGCAGCAGCTGCGCCGCTTCCGCCGGGCGCACGGCGCCGGTTATCATGCCGTCCGCCGCCTGCCAGCTCAGCAGCCGGGCGCGAAGCGTGCCGATCTGCGCGTCGGTCACCTGCCCCACGCCGCTGCCCTTTCCGTGCGGCACCTGGCAGCCGAAGGCCTGCTCCAGCGCTTTCAGGTCCGATCCGCGCACCGTACCCACGGAAGGCAGGGACTCAGGCTGTTCCCGCTGCTCCTCCCTGGGCTCGCTGCCCAGCACCATGCCGGTAAAAAACAGGGCCGCGATCAGCAGCAGGCCGACGACAGACAGGATTTTTCGCACGATTACGATTTCCTTTCATCATTTCAGAGCATCTTGACTTCAAATCCGCCGCGCCCATCCGCCAGGATCAGCGCGCAGCGGCTCGTTCCGTAGCACGCGCCGGGATTGAGCATCAGCACGCCCCGCTCGTATTCGCAGTGCGGCACGTGCGTATGCCCAAAGCAGCAGATCTGCGCGCCGTGCGACGCGGCGATATCGGCCAGCGTGCCCGTATCGCTTTTCACGCCGTAGCGGTGGCCGTGGGTGATGAAAAAGTTGATGCCCGCGATGTTCAGCTCCATATCGATGGGCGCTTCGGACATCCAGCCGTCGCAGTTGCCGCGCACGGCCACGACCTGCAGGATATTTCCGCCGATAAAATCTGCGTCGTCCGCCATGTCGCCGCAATGGATCAGGCAATCCAGACGCCCTTCGGCTTCCATCTTCATCAGGGCAAATTCCATTTCTCCCCGGTCGCCGTGAGAGTCCGCTATCACGCCGATGCGCTTCATAGCAGCCTCAGGGCTTTCTCCATCGCCCTGGCGCGGTGGCTGATCTGATTTTTGAGCTCCTGGCCCATTTCGGCGAAGGTCTCTCCGTTCTCATACTCAAAATAGGGATCATAGCCGAATCCGCCGCCGCCCCGGGGCTCAAAGGTGATGATGCCGGGGCACTCGCCGCGCACGGTGACGGTGGGCTTGAAGGGCGAAGCGATCGCGATGCAGCTGACGAACTTCGCCGTGCGCTCCCGGGCGGGCACATCCCGCATGTTGCGTATCAGTAGGGCGTTGTTGTCCGCGTCGTTATGCTGATCGCCCGCGTAGCGCGCCGAGCGCACGCCGGGCGCGCCGTCCAGCGCGTCCACGCTCAGCCCGCTGTCGTCCGCAAGCGTCATATAGCCGGTGGCTTTCATCACGGTTTCTGCCTTGATCGCCGCGTTTTCCTCAAAGGTCGCGCCGGTTTCGTCGATCTCCTCGTCAAACCCGGCCTCGCGCATGGACAATACGTCATACCTGTCGCCCAGCATGGTTTTGAGTTCGCCGATCTTATGGGCGTTGTTGCTGGCAAGCACCAGCTTCTGCTTCTGCCCGATCCACTGCGCCTTATCGCCCAGGGCTTCGCGCTGGGCCTGCATCAGCAGGCGGCAGCCGTTCTCGCCCAGATCGATCAGGCGGTTGAGCTTTTCCCGGGAAAAGGCCGCGCCCTCGCCCGTGCCCTGCAATTCGATAAACTCGCCCAGCTCGTTCATGACGAAATTCATGTCGGTATCGGCCGTGCTGTCCTCGGTATAGCACAGATCCAGGCAGGGCTCGCCTTCCACGACGCCCGCGCTGATCGCGGCGATCTGGTGCACGACGGGCGATTCCTTCAGCTTTCCGTCGCGGATCAGCCTGTCGATCGCGCAGACCAGCGCCACAAAACCGCCGGTAATGGAAGCGGTGCGCGTGCCGCCGTCGGCTTCCAGCACGTCGCAATCGATGGTGATCGTGCGCTCGCCCAGGCGTTCGCGGTCCACCGCCTGACGCAGCGCGCGGCCGATCAGGCGGCTGATCTCCACGCCGCGGCCGTCCTTTTTGATGCCGTCCCGCTGCTTGCGGCGGCCCGTGGAAGCCGGCAGCATCGCGTATTCCGCCGTCAGCCAGCCGCAGTTTTTGCCGCGAAGGAAGGGCGGAACGCCCTCTTCCACCGAGGCGGTGCAGATCACCCGGGTGCCGCCCGTTTCGATCAGGCAGCTTCCCGCGGCGGTAGATACATAATCAACGGTTATCTTATGCTCCCGCGGCATATCGCACGCGCGGCCATCCTTACGTTCCATACTGTGCAAACCTCCAAGCGCGTATTCATACCATATTTTATGGGAAAGGCGCGCGAAAGTCAATCGCCCGACGGGAAAAAGACCGTTTGCGCGGACGCTTGCCCCGATTGCGCCGAACTGTTTCAAAAAATTGCTGTTTTTGTTCATGAAACGGTTTTATTGGCCGTTGATCTATGCTATAATATCCCTGTTTGGCTTTGTATCGCCGTCCGGAAGGACCTCTTCTCAATATTTGCCGAAAAAAACAGGAGAACGCCGCGGCGGCAACCTGAAAGGAGACGCATCCATGAGCCCATTCCGCACCGAGGATGAAATGCTGATCGGTTCTATATTCAGCGATGAAACCCCGCTGTTCCGCACGCCCGCCGAGCCCGAAGCCGGGGACGACGTGACCGTGCGGCTGCGCATCCGGAAGGACGTCTATGTGCAGGTCACGCTGCTGGTAGGCTATCCCACCAAAATTATCGGCATGCGCAAGCGCCGCAGCGATGAGAGCTTCGACTGGTACGAGGCCGTCATTCACCTGGAGGACGCCTCGCCAGTTTTCTATTCGTTCCTGATCGAGCGCGACGGGAGCTTTATCCATTACTGGAAAACGGGCTATATACTGACCGATTCGGTGCCTTTCCCCGATCCCGCTCACGCATTCCGCATTCAGCCGGGATTCCACGTGCCGGAATGGGCCAAAGGCGCGGTGCAGTATCAGATTTTTACCGATCGCTTCCGCAACGGCAATCCCGATAACGACGTGCGCGACCGCGAATACTTTTACATCGGCGATTACGTGCGCCACGCGGCGTCATGGGACGAACTGCCCAGGCCCGGCGATTTCCGCACGTTTTACGGCGGCGATCTGCAGGGCGTTATGGATAAGCTGGATTATCTGCAAGCGCTGGGCGTGGAGGTCATTTATTTCAACCCCATCTTCATTTCCCCCTCCAGTCACAAATACGACACGCAGGATTACGCGCACGTGGATCCGCATTTCACCTCCATTGTCCGGGATGTGGAGCATCCGCTGGAAAAGGGCGAGCATAAAAATGCGCACGCCGAACAGTATATTCTGCGCACGACCGACGAGGACAACCTGAAAGCCAGCGACGAGTTTTTCGCCGCGTTCTGCCGGGAGCTTCATCGCCGGAGCATGCGCATCATCCTGGACGGCGTGTTCAATCACTGCGGTTCCTTCAATAAATGGATGGACAAAGAGGGCATCTATAAAAAAACGACGGCGTATCAGCCCGGCGCGTACAGCGGCGTTAAGAGCCCTTACCGCAATTATTTCCATTTCCGCGATAAAAAGGAATACGACGGCTGGTGGAACAACGATACCCTTCCCAAGCTGTATTACGAATCCTCCCGCGAGCTGTGCGAGGAGATCTTCCATATTGCCGAAAAATGGGCGTCGCCGCCTTACAGCATCGACGGCTGGCGGCTGGACGTGGGCGCGGACCTTGGACACAGCCGGGAATTCAATCATCTGTTCTGGAAAGAATTCCGCCGCCGGGTCAAGGCGGTCAATCCTGACCTGCTGATCGTGGCCGAGCATTACGGCAACCCCGGCGAGTGGCTGGGCGGCGACGAATGGGACACGGTCATGAACTATGACGCGTTCATGGAGCCGGTCACGTTTTTCCTGACGGGATTGGAAAAACATTCCGATTACCGCCGGGACGATCTGTACCAGAACGGAACGGCCTTCTTCGAGCTGATGCACGAAACCATGTCGCGCATGCCGCTGCAATCGCTGCAGTGCGCGATGAACGAGCTGAGCAATCATGATCACAGCCGCTTCATGACCCGCACGCACGGACGCCCCGGGCGTCTGCCCGAGGCCACCAGCGAGGACGCGTCGAAGGGCATTCGCCCCGAGGTGTTCCGCGAGGCTGTGGTGCTGCAAATGACCTGGCCGGGCGCGCCGACCATCTATTACGGCGACGAAGCCGGACAGGTGGGCTGGACCGATCCCGATAACCGCCGCACGTATCCCTGGGGACACGAGGATCAGGGCCTGATCGACCTGCATTGCGCCCTCACCGCGCTGCGCAGGGAACTGCCCGTGCTCAGGCGCGGCAGCATCAAGCAGCTGTGCGCCGGGGAAGGATATATCGCCTATGCCCGATTCGACGAAAACAGCAACGTGATCGTCGTATGCAACAACAGCGACGACCCGCAGGTGTTCGTGCTGCCGCTTTGCGATCTGGGCATCGCGAACGGAACGCAGATCATTCAGCGCTTTGCGGCCACGGAAAACGGCTTTGACAGCGAGCCGGCCGGCGTGGGCGCCGTGCGCGACGGCGCGCTGCTTTACCGCCTGACAGGACGGCGTGCCGCCATTCTTGTGCCTGATCCGCAGACGGTCTGACCGGCGCTCGCGCAGGAAACAGCAAAAAACGCAGCAGCTTCGGAACGGGAAACCGCCCGAAGCTGCTGCGTTTTTATATTATTTCTCTTGTAATTGAACCATTAATTATAAAAATTACAGAAAAAAGTAAGTGGTCTAGAAAAACTTCAAGTATAATTGTTTTATTTGTTGTGTTTGGAATAATAATTCGGACTGGTGTCTTGGGTAATATTTAGTATCTTTTCAGAAGCAAGTAATTTATTAGGTGGATTAAATCAAATTCTAGAAAAATCAATAAATTTTATTTCTGAGATATTTGGAAATTTTAATTTTGAAAAATTTCAAGTTTCAGATCAAGTAAAAAATTTGATTCAAACAAGTAGTGTTGATATTTTAAATAAAGGTATAAATTTTTTGCGAAATTTTCTAGATAAAATTCTTTCTATTATTACTAAAATTCCAACTATTTTTATATATACAATAATAACAATACTTGCAACATATGTTATATCTTCAGATAAATTTTATATATTGGATAGAATGGAATAT
>CACWLY010000106.1 GCA_902761825.1 uncultured Eubacteriales bacterium | reverse complement strand
CGCCCCGCGCTACTCCCTGCGGGAAGCGCGGGTTGCGGGCGGCAATCTGCGGATTGCCCGCCCTTAGCCTGCCTGCGGCAGGCGCTTGGCAGAAAGCTGTGCAAAGAAACCTGCGTTTGTGGCCGCTCCTGTTGCAACACTTTCCGCCAACTGGCTTATATGTCAGCAACCGTTCCCGGGCGACCGGCTTTGCCGGTCGTGCGGCGCGAAGCGCCGCGGAGGCCTCGAACGTTCCCTTTTTGTCTTAATATACCCTTCGTGAATTGGCTCTGAGAAGAAGAATCGTATCATTTATAGTATGCCGCGTACCATTCGGCAAACGCGCGCAGGCCGTCCCGGATGCCGATCTTCGGCGTGAAGCCGTAATCGTGTTCCAGCGCTTCGGAATCGGCATAGGTGACCGGCACGTCGCCCGCCTGCATCCCCACCAGTTCCCGATGGCCTTCAAAATCGTAATCCGCGGGAAGCACGCCGGCGCGCACCAATTCTTCCTGAAGCGTGCCGATATAGTCGAGGAGGTTTTCGGGCTGACCGCCGCCGATGTTATACACCGCGTAAGGCGGGATCGGCAGGCCGTCCTCGCCGACGGCTTTTTCGGGCGCGCCCTGCATCACGCGGTACACGCCTTCCACGATATCGTCGATATAGGTGAAATCCCGGCGCATATCGCCATAATTGAAGATCTGGATGGTCTGTCCGGCGGCCAGCTTCCGGGTGGCGCTGTAATAGAACATATCGGGGCGTCCGGCGGGGCCGTATACCGTAAAGAAGCGCAGGCCCGTAGACGGGATATTGTAAAGCTTGCTGTACGCGTGCGCCAGCAGCTCGTTGCTTTTCTTGGTAGCCGCGTACAGGCTGACCGGATTATCCACCTTGTCGTCGGTGCTGAAAGGCACCTTTTTATTGCCGCCGTAGACCGAAGAGCTGGACGCGTAAACCAGATGCTCCACGGGATTATGGCGACAGGCCTCCAGGATATTGTAAAAGCCGATCAGGTTGCTTTCGATGTACACGTCGGGATGATCAATGGAATAGCGCACGCCCGCCTGCGCCGCCAGGTTGACCACGACGGCGGGCCTGTATTCCGAAAACAGCTTCTCCACAAGCGCTTTGTCCGCGATGCTTCCCCGGACAAAAACATGCCTTACCCGTGAATCCTTCGCGGCCTTTTCGATCAGGCCCAGCCGGTATTCCTTCAGGGCGGGATCATAGTAATCGTTCATATTGTCCAGGCTGACGACGGTTCCTTCCGTCATCTCCTTCAGCAGCCGCAGCACCAGATTGGCGCCGATAAACCCGGGCGAGCCGGTGACCAGGATCGTCCTGTTATTGAGATCGATATGCTTCTTTCCCATACTCATTTTGTAATTCCTTTATAGGTTTTCTTCACGTTCTCATAGCTTTCCATGTTGCCGATATCGTAACGGCTGCCCGGCATCTCCATGCTGTGAAGGGTCGCGTGCCTGCACATCCAGGATACCAGGCTGCCCGGCGCGTCGGTGCCGCAGCCGTCGGCAATCGCGTCCCTGATCCTGCGCGCGTCCTCCGCTTTGTAGAAATAAAACGGCGGCGTGCACCAGTTCGACCTGGGCGCGGCGGGCTTTTCCTCCAGATCCAGCAGCACTTCGTTTTCATCGATCCGCGATACGCCGCTTTTGGACAGGCGTCCGGCGTCGGCTTCATAATACCGCATGGTGCAGGAAGTGTTCTTTTCCCTGGCATAATCAATAAAGCGCACCAGAGAAAAGTCCAGCACGTTATCGCCCGCAATGATCAGCAGATCATCGTCCAGCTTCAGCTGATCGATGGCAAACTGGATGTCGCACACCGCGCCGAGACGGGTCTCATTGGTGACGGTCCCGTCGTCCACCACCGTGATGGGCAATCTGTGCGCGTCCGCCCACTCGCGGAAATGACGCGCGTATTTATGGTTGGAGATCACGATATACGCATCCACCAGGCCGCTGGTATCGATATCCTCAAGCAGCCAATCCAGGATCGTTTTTTCGCCGACCTTAAGCAGCGGCTTGGGGAAATTCTCGGTCAGAGGATAGAGCCGCGTTGCGTAACCGGCGGCAAGAATCAGGCATTTCATTGCAAATTCCTCATTTCTGGTTGGCGATTCCGTCCGCGCTTTCGCACAGATGGAAACTGTACCTGCCCTTCATCTCCGGGAAAGCGGTCAGGTATTCGCGCTCCACGCGCTCCGCGATGCTGCCGGCCTTTTCCGGATCGATCAGCGCCATGCAGCAGCCCTTGAAGCCCGCGCCGCTGAAACGGCCGCCATAGATTCCGTCGGTTTCGCGCATGATCTCATACAGCCGGATCTGCTCCGGCGCGCCGGACTCCCAGTTATGGATGCTGCTCCAGCCCGATTCAAAGGACAGGCGGCCATACTCCTCCAGGTCGCCCCGCCGCCAGGCTTCGGCTCCCGCTTCCACGCGCCGGAATTCGGTATACCAATGCTCGCACCGTCTGGCCCACTGCGCCGGCAGCTTATCCTTATACGCCTGATACACGTTCCAGCTCACGTCCCGGGCGTTGGCCTGATCGAACTTTCCGTACTCGAAACCGGAAAAGGCCTGCAGCGCGTAAACGCCGGCGCGCAGCTCGTCCACGCGCATATTATACTTGCTCCCGGCCAGCGAATGCTCCAGGCCGGAGAAGAAAATGGCGATCCGATACGGTTTCATGCGGGGGCTGGCCGGGATCAGCTCAAAACGGTTGTCCTTGCAGTCCAGATACAGCAAGTGATCCTTGCGGCTCAGCACCTCGCAGCTCTGGTCCAGCGTGCCCACATTGACGCCCACATAGTTCTTTTCGGCGTCGAAAGCCACATTGATCAGTTTCTGCGGCGACAGCCTGATGCCGTTCACCTTGCACAGCGCGTCCAGGAAGGCGAGGATCACCGCCGCGGAGGAGGACAGGCCGCCGATGGGCAGGCTGCCTTCAATCACGCCGCAGATGCCGGCGGTAAGCGGATACTCCTTTGCGAGCGCCCAGGTCGCGCCGCGAAGGTAATCCGCCCAATCCCCCGTCTTTTCGCCCACTTCCTTGACAAACCATTGCGCGCGCTTGGGAAACTGAAGCGATACCATTTCCACCACGCCGTTATGCTTGGGGCAGAACGCGATATGAATGCCCTTATCGATGGCCAGGCCGGTGATCTTGCCCAGGTTATGATCGCTGTGCGCGCCGATGGGACAGATGCGGTAGGGAGAAAAAGAGAGCCCTTCGGCGTCCCGGCCGTATATCTCGCGGAACTTTTCTTCACAATGCATATCCATTCGTCCTCTTCTATAATTTGTATGAATCAATCCCGTCTGAACAGATCCCTGGTATACACCTTTTCCTGCACGTCGTCCAGCGCGGCGTCGTAACGGTTGGCGACGATGCAGCCGCACATCTTCTTAAACTTTTTCAGGTCGTTGACCACCTGAGAGCCGAAGAAGGTGCTGCCGTTTTCCAGCGTCGGCTCATAGATCACCACGGTCGCGCCTTTGGCCTTGATGCGCTTCATCACGCCCTGTATGCTGCTCTGGCGGAAGTTGTCGCTGTTGGCTTTCATCGTCAGGCGATACACGCCGACAACGGTTTCTTTCTGTTTTTCTTCCAGCCTGGAAGAATAAGCGGCCGAAGCGGTATAGGTGCCCGCGATCTCCATCACGCGATCGGCGATAAAATCCTTGCGCGTGCGGTTGCTCTCCACGATGGCGGTCATCATATTCTGCGGCACGTCCTGATAGTTGGCCAGCAGCTGCTTGGTATCCTTGGGCAGGCAATAGCCGCCGTAGCCGAAGGACGGATTATTGTAATAATCGCCCACGCGCGGATCCAGGCAGACGCCCTTGATGATCGGCGCGGTTTGCAGGCCCTTCACCTCGGCATAGGTATCCAGCTCGTTGAAATAGCTGACGCGCAGGGCGAGGTAGGTATTGACAAACAGCTTGGTCGCCTCGGCCTCCGTATAGCCCATGAACAGCGTTTCGATATTCCGCTTCACGGCCCCCTGCTGAAGCAGCCGCGCGAAAACCTCTGCCTGCGGGCGGGTGCAGTCATCGCAGCCCACAATGATCCGGCTGGGATAAAGATTATCGTACAGTGCTTTGGATTCCCGCAGGAATTCCGGGCTGAAAATAATGTTGTCGGCGTTCAGCTTCCTGCGGATATGCTCCGTAAACCCCACGGGGATGGTGGATTTGATCACGATGGTGGGCTTCGTTTCGCGGGCTTTGGCGCTCTCCAGCACCAGGCTCAGCACGGCTTCCACCGCGGAGCAATCGAAGAAATTCTGTTTAGGGTCGTAATTGGTAGGCGCGGCCACGATCACAAAATCGGCGTCCGCATAGGCGGAAGCCCCGTCCGTGGTGGCCGTCAGCGTCAGGCTGCGCTTGCCCGCCTTGGCCTCGGATAAATATTTTTCGATATACTCATCCTGAATCGGCGACTCAAAGCGGTTCAGCTTTTCCACCTTTTCCGGCACGATATCCACGGCGGTCACGCTGTTATGCTGCGCCAGCAGGACAGCCAGGGACAGCCCGACATATCCCGTGCCGGCAACCGCGATCCTGTAGCGCTTTTCCATTTCAACCGGCTGCGCTTCGTCATCGACGAACAGCAGGGACGCGTCAAAGTCCAGCGCCCGCGAAAGCGCGTACAGCTGATCGACCGAGGGCGTGTAATCCCCCGTTTCCAGCCTGGAGAGAAGCGAACGGTTCATCCCAACCGCCGCGGCCAATTGCGCCTGGGTGATCTTCTTCGCTTTGCGGGAAGAGGACACCGTTTCGGAAAGCAGTTTCAAAGAGAGTTTCTTCATGTTATGCCTCGATCTTCGATGTTATTATCAGCAACATCAATTGCAGTGATAGCGAAATCATTTTAACAGGTTAAACTGATAATGTCAACAGATTGTTTGGCATAATATTAAAACGGAACGTTTAGCATTTGATTATATAGCGTTTTTTGTTGTCGTAAGCAACATTTATAGCCAGTGGTTTTACGTCCGCTGCAAAAAAGGCGTTGCGTTTTTCCGCCGCGTCCGGTAATATGAAAATGCAAGCTGTGACTTGCCCCGGGTGGTCCTCTGCGTTCGCGGGGGGACACCATTTTTGTTATGATGACAGAAAAAACCTCGCAGATTTCAGAAAGAAAATTTTTTCATTTTTATGGTTGACATTTTTCTTTGTTTATGTTAATATACTTTTCGCAATCGCAAGTTGCCGATGCGGGAATGGCGGAATTGGCAGACGCGCATGATTCAGGTTCATGTGTACGTACGTACTTGCAGGTTCAAGTCCTGTTTCCCGCACCACGGAAACCCTTGATTTACAAGGGTTTCCGATTTTTTTATGCGCGGAAATACCCAAACCTTACCCAAACGATACCCAATCATCACATGTTTTCAATGAAGGCCTGCATCCTGTTTGCCGATTCGCGGCGCATGGTGTCTGTCACGTGACCGTAGCGATCAAGCGTGAACGCCGCGGAATAGTGACCCATGTTTTCCTGCAGGGTCTTGATGTCGTCCCCTGCCCGAAGGCTGTTCACCGCGAACGTGTGGCGCAGATCATGCACCCGATGGTGCTCCAGACCAGCCGCCGCCAGGATGTCCTGGAATTCCTTCCAGATGGTAGGCTGCGAGTAATGACTGCCGTCTTTGTGGGTAAAAACCAGATTGGGAAACTCCCCCGGATTCCACAGGTCGCCCATCAGGAGCCGCTGCTCCGCCTGGGCGATTTTGTGCTTTTTGAGCACCTGCATGATGTAGGGAGCGGGAGCAATGACGCGGGTCTTGCCGTTTTTGAGGGTGCCGAAGCGGTACTTCTGCCCCTTCTTGCGGGTCTGCACCAGCTGCTTTTCCACGTGGATCACTTCGTTCTCGAAGTCCACGCAGTCCCAGGTCAGGCCGATCAGCTCGCCGATCCGCATCCCGGTGAAGGTGGCCGTCAGGAACAGCGTCTCGAAGGGATTGCCTTTCAGCGCTTCGAACAGCTTTTTTTGTTCCGGTGCGTCCAGGGGAACCACCGGCTTCTCCATCACCTTGGGACGGATGGTATAGGTGGACGGGTTCTTCGTCAGATACTCCACCCGCATGGCCATGTCCAGCGCCCGGTGCAGGATGCCGTGGATGTTCTTGATGTACTTGGGGCTCACCCCATCATCCCGCATCTTGTTGTAGAATTTCTGGATCATGGGCGTCCGCAGATCCTTGAGCAGTACGTCACCGAAGGCGGGTTTCAGGTGCAGCCGCACCACGGATTCGTACTGGAGCGCCGTGTTGGGCTTTACATCTGCCAGGTACTCCTTCAGCCAGGTGTCCAGCCATTGCCCCACGGTGATGACATCCTCCGGCTTGGGCTTGGGTGGCTCCTTGGGAGCGGCAGGCGGGGTAGCCGCCTGCCCTCCGTCGATGCCCAGCAGCGCTTTCATCTTCTCCCGGCACTCCTTCTGAGTGCGGGCGTAGACGCTCTTGCTGATCAGCTTGCCCGTCTTGGGATCGGTGCCCAGGGTGACCCGGGCCTCCCAGGTGCCATTGCTTCTTTTTCTCAGATTTCCTTCGCCGTTAGCACGCTTCAGCGCCATAGGTTTCTCCTTTCTGAATTGCACGCATACGCCTTACGAGGGCGTATGCTATCCGCTTTTCCCGGAGTTGACGCGTTTCGCGTCATAAACGCTTCGCGTTTACTCCTGGAGCCAGTCCATCAGGGACTGCCGCGATATCAGGATCTTTTTCCCCACCTTCACGGACCGTACCTTCCCGGCGCGGACAACTTCGTACATGGAGGGTTTGCTGATCCCGATCATCTCGGCGGCCTCGGAGACTGTCAGCGTGACTTTGCTTTCAGGCGAAGATTGTTGCGGTATATCGTTTTTAAGGTGCGCAGGCTCTGGACCGGGAGCAGCTTCATCGAATTGCAGAAGCAGCTGATCCACGATCTGATGTACCTGTTCATTAGTATAGAATCTCATATTCATATCGTCAATATCCTTTCACGCTTTAAAGTGATAAAAAGTTGTAAACTTTCTTCTGTTTGATTGCTCCTGCCGTTTTGTTACCGGTTTAGAACCCCATTTTTGATGAGGACGATATATTTATCGTTCGCCTTCAAAATCGCCCTTTTTTGTGCCCGGAACCCCTTGAAAAATAAGGACTTTTTCTTTCCTAAAGCGTTTCAACCGGTAACAAAACGTGTTTGATTTCTGTGAAAATCCATAATGCATAGAAGCGCTTTTTCC
>CACWLY010000105.1 GCA_902761825.1 uncultured Eubacteriales bacterium | reverse complement strand
TGCGGATTGCCTTTTTATTCTCGTTGAATTCCCTGCGAATCTCGGCGCAGCCCTTGCTGTTGGCGATGGGCTGATCATTCGCGTCCAGGTACTGCTCGCAGATCACATTGCCCGCTTCGTCGAAGTCGCGCAGGATCGTGACGTAGGTGTCGCCGGTCGTTATGGGCTGGCCATCCTCGCCGAACCAGCTTTCGCGGATCGCCTTTTTATTCTCGTTGAATTCCCTGTGGACCTTTGCTGCTGGCGATGGGCTGATCATTCGCGTCCAGGTACTGCTCGCGGATCACGTTGCCCGCTTCGTCATAATCCATGAGAACGGCAACGTAGGTATTGCCGGCCGTTACGGGCTGGCCGTCCGCGCCGAACCAGCTCGTGCGGATCACCTTTTTGTTTCCGTTGTATTCCCTGCGGATCTCCGCGTATCCGTTCCTGTTGTCGACGAGGCGGTCGTTTTCGTCCAGGTATTTTTCGGAGACGACGTTTCCGGCTTTGTCATATTCCCGCGATACGGCCGTGTAAAAAGTGTCCTTCGCGAACGGTTTCCCCTCCGCGTCAAACCATGCTTCCCGGATCACGCGGCCTTCGGCGTTTTTCGTCTGCTGTGTTACGGCATACCCGGCCGTATTGTTGATGGGACGGTCATCCCTTCCGTATGTGGTGACCGTCACGAGAGAGCCGGTTCCGCTGGGCCTTACGACGCGGCGGCTGTACGCGTACTCCTTGCCGGGCGCCGTCGTCAGATCGCCCGCTTCGTCATAATACCGCACGGCCATGACGGCGCCTTCGGAGTCGTATTCATTGGCAAAGGAAGCGTAGCCGTCCAGGCACGCCGTCAAATCATCGTTCAGGTCATAGTATGTCTTTGTCAGCACCTTATTGTTGGCGTTGTACGTCGTCCTGACGGCGTGATAGCCGTAGGCGTTGAGAATGGGCGCGCCGTCCCTGTAATAAGAGGCTTCGATCTCGCGGCCTTCCTCGTCCCATTCCTGATGCAGCTCGTTCGCGCCCGTCTGATCGGCGTATGGCCGCCCGTTCACGTCGAAATAGCGGGAAACGACGGGCTTTCCGTTTTCATCGTTTTCATAGGTCACTTCGGCGTACCCGTTTTTTCCGGCCGCGCGCTGGCCCTTGGCGTCCAGGTATACCTGCCTGAGCACCTGCCCTTTTTCCCCCAGGGTATACTTGATTTTCTGGTAGCCGTCCGCGCAGTTGACCGGGTTGTCGTTTTCGTCCAGGTATTCCTGCTGCTCCAGATACCGGCCGCTAACATAGCTGTTTTTCAATTGCGCGTAGCCCAGCGACTCCACGACCATTCTTTTGTCGTTTTCGTCATAATACCTGATCAGCGATATTTTTTTGCCCTGTATGTACTGATAGTTCACCTTCGACCAGCCGTCGGCGGATATCACGCGCTTTCCGTCCGCGTCGAAATAGCACTCGCTGAGCAGCCAGCCCGTATTGTTGCTGTATACGCTTTTGACCGCCGCGTAGCCCTTTTCGTTCGTATACGGCGTGCCGTCCGCGCAGTAATACTCCGCCAGGATGTTGTCGCCTTCACCGGGCAGGTAGGTATATTTCACATAGGCATAGCCTTTCGGACCCGGAATCAGATGGAGGTACTGGTCGTAGTAGGCTTCCTGCTCGCACCTGCCGTTCCTGATCTCGCGCTGCATATAGGCATAGCCGTCTTTCTCGCTGAAATACAGGGTTTTTTTCTGATCGTAAAAAGAGGTGGTCAGCAAATAACGGTTTTTCAGATACGTGTACCGGATATACGCGTATCCGTCCGGCCCGGGGATCGGATTGCCGTCGGCGTCCAGCCACACCTGCTCGACCGGATAAAGGATGCTTTCGTTCTCGATATACGTGATTTTCAGCGTCGCGAACAGGGAATCCGAGCGCAGCAGCTGACCGTCCGCGCCGTAATTCGTTGTCTGCAGCAGTTTGCTTTTTTCGTATTCATTGGTCTGGCGCGCGAAGCCTTCGGGCCCGATCGCCAGTTCGCCCTGCATGTCATAATACGCCTTTTCCAGTATCTTGCCGCTGCTGTTGTAAGAAATGCGGCATTCCGCCCAGCCATTGGCGGAATTGACCGGCGCGCCTTCCGCGTCGTAAAACGCCGTGCGCACAAGGCGGTTGCGCGCGTACTCATAGCGGACGGAAGCGTAGCCGAGATCGTCCGCCGCGCAGACCGCGCCGCTGTCGTCGACATATACGAGCTGCTCCAGCTTCTTCTTGTCGTTATAAGTCTTCTTCGCGTGCAGATTGGTGGATATTTCCGCGCTGCACGCGGCGGGGATCAGCAGCAAAAGAAAAAGAATAAACAGACACGAAAAACGCTTGTTCATGGTTTTCCTCCTTGAATGTCGGACGGCATGTATAATCCTTCATTATCCATTATAGCATAAAAAAACGCGCAATAAAAGATAAAAACAGCGCTTCTTCCGATATCCGCCGCGGCGTCCGGGCTACATCGTTTTTCCCGCGGCGTCGCGCCAGGCGGTCACGAAATCGATCAGGCCGGGATAGCGTTTTTCTCTTTTTTCACGGCAGGCGCGCTCGGCCGCGCGGAACAGCGCTTCGCCCGCGGACCAGGCGGCGCGCTCGCGGCTTCCGTACGCGCCGAAGAAGAAAAAGGCCGCGGCCCCCATGACGTACTGGGCAGTCAGGCCGTCCAGCGGCGCGCCCGGGATAAACTCCTCCGGCGCCATAAAGCGCGAAGCGGCGCATAAGCGCCTCTCGGGGCTGACGGCGGGCAGCGGACGGTAACGGTCGATGTCCCGGATCAGAAGGCTTCCCGCGCTGAAATCGGCGACCAGGCTTTCCTCGCTGAAGCCCAGCGGCACATAGCCGCGTTCCAGGGCGAACAAATGAAAATCGAACAGGCGGTCGATCATCCGCAGCCGGGTCAGCAGCGGCTGGCGCGCAAGCCCGCGCTGGGCGTCGCTTTCCCTGAGGCATACGCCCTCGGGCCATCGGAAAATGGCCGCGTAGCCGCCGGCAGCCGGGCCGTGGCCCTGCAGCTTCGCCAGCGCCGGATGCGGATAGAGCGTTTCGTACATCGGCATGGCCTGCCGCAGCAGGCTGACCGCGGTTCCCGGCGCAGGGCCGCCCGTCAGCGCCGCCCCGGCAAAGCGGATCAGCAGCCTGCCGTAGCGCGCGCTTTCCATGCCGAAGCATACCTGCCCGCTTTCGGGCCGGGTCCAGACCCGGAAGGGCAGGCCGTAATTGCGCAGAAAGCCGAAATCCTGCGTCCGCGCCAGGTCCACAGGAAAACCGTACACGTCCTGGAGCATGCGGCCGCCTCCTTTCTCCTAAAACCGTGCCCCGCGCGGAGCGGCGCGGGGCACGGAAAATGTGCGATATGCTTTTTTATCCGTTCACTTCGCCGTCCACCACAAAGGAGTTGCGGATGAACTCGCAGTACAGCGTGAATTCGGCCTCGCGCTCCTCGGGATAGGTGACGACCAGCGAATGGAAGGCGTCCTCGCCGCCGTATACGATCACGTACATGCCGGTATCCTGTACGGTGGTCATATTGATGCCGGACAGATCGTTCACAAGCATGCTTTCGCCCTCGCCGCCCGCGAGGCTGCGGGCGTAATCGGCGCGGCTGCGGCCTTCCGCGGCTTCAGTACGGTAGCGGATGCCGGATACGAACGCGCCGTCCGCGGCGTAGTACGAATAATCGTACATATCGCCGTCGCGCCGCGCGTACAGGTCTGGCAGGCTGACCGTATAGCCGTCGGCCTCCACCGTCTGCATGCCGCCGAAGGCGTAATAATCGCCGGTGTCACAGGAGACCAGCTCATACCCGTCCCCGGCGCGCCGGAAGCATACCGTCGCGTCGCACAGCCAGGTGATGGCGGCGTCCGGCGCGTACTGGGGCAGCGAATCGCCGCCGTCCTCGGCGTACACGTCGCATTCCGCCACGTAGCAGCCGCCGTCCTCCACGCAGCTGTACACCGCCGCGCCGATATAGGTGTTGTCGTCGTAATCGAGCGGCAGCGCTTCGCGCGCCTGCCGGTCCAGCCAGACGCGCAGCGTGCTCAGTTCGCTCTCGCTCAGCGCGCTTTCCCGCATTTCCCGGGCCGGGGCGGCCAGGGCGCAGGCGGGCAGCAGCAGGCAAAGCAGCAGGCAGATCAGCTTTTTCATTTGGTTTCTCCTTTTTCGTTCAGGTATTGGGCAATGCTCAGCGCGGCGGTGTTGCCCTGCCCCACGGCCCGGGCGACCTGGTAAGGCGCGCCGGTGATATCGCCGGCGGCGAACACGCCTTCCACGCTGGTCCGCATTTTTTCGTCCACTTTGACGGCCTCGCCGTTCATTTCCAGCTTGGGCAGCAGCGTGGTGAGCGCCACGGCCGGACGCAGGATGAACACGCAGTCATAGGCCTTTTCGCCGCTTTCGGCGGTCAGGATCACCCGCTCGCCTTCGGCGCGCACGGACAGCGGCTTGCCCGCGATCACGTTCACGCCGTCGGGCGCTTCATGGGGCTTTTCCATATAATAATCCACCGGGCAGATCGACTTCAAAAAGTCCACGTCCTCCCGGAAGGAGGCGTCCCGGCATACCGCGGCCACCGGGCGGCCTTTGTACAGCATGCCGTCGCAGGTGGCGCAGTAGCTTACGCCCATGCCCACCAGCGCGTCCTCGCCAGCGATGCGCGCGACGCGGCCCACGCCGGTCGCAAGCAGCACGGCGTCCGCCTTGATCATTTCCTCGCCCGCCAGCACGGTGAAGCCGCGCCGGGTTTTCTGGATCAGCCGCGCCAGCCCGTTCTGAATCCGCGCGCCGGCTTTTTCGGCCTGTTCGCTGAAACGCCGCTGCATTTCGCCGCCCGCCGTTTCGGGCAGGCCGGGGTAGTTGTCCACGCGCTTTGCTTTTTCCAGGGCGCTCGCGCCCGCGCGCAGGATGGTGACTTCGGCTCCGCGCAGCCGCAGCGTCAGCGCGGCCGAGCAGCCCGCCGGGCCGCCGCCGATGATCAGAACATGAGCCATACGCCCGCTCCTCTCATTTGTTACAAAAATATTATACCACGTTTTATAATTTTGCAATATATTCCGGTTGTAAATTATTTGTGAAAGGCGGGCGTCAGCCTTCCTGTTTTTTGAGCCATACCGTCAGCACGGCCACGTCGGCGGGCGAAACGCCGGGGATGCGGCTGGCCTGGCCGATGGAGCGGGGCTGCTGGGCGGCGAGCTTTTGCCGGG
Organism: uncultured Eubacteriales bacterium; assembly: GCA_902761825.1. GTDB lineage: Bacteria > Bacillota > Clostridia > Christensenellales > Aristaeellaceae > SFMI01. Next base: position 2,304 of record CACWLY010000105.1, on the reverse strand, counting down.
CCTCCATGCGCAGTCCGGTGATATCCATGTACGGCGCGTCGGCGGGCAGCAGCTTTTCTTCCATGACGCGCGCCTGGCGGATCGCGGCCTCTTCCTTTTGCAGGTAGCCCTCGTATTTGATCTGGATCTCGGCTTGCCGCCGCGCGCCGGGCGTGTAGGCTTCGGGATCGGGCAGCAGCGGATCGATGGCCTTTTCGGGATGCCGCAGCAGCGCGTCCTTTTTCTGCGCCCTGAGCCATTCGGTCAATTCCCGTGTCTCGCGCTCCTTGACCTCCAGGCGGCGCATGCGCTCCTCGCCTGCCAGCCCCAGCGCGTAGGCGCGGCGGGTCAGCCGCAGGTCGGCGTTGTCCTGGCGCAGGTACAGCCGGTGCTCGGCGCGGCTGGTCATCATGCGGTAGGGCTCGTCCGTGCCCTTGGTGGTCAAATCGTCCACCAGCACGCCGGTGTACGCCTGGTCGCGGGTCAGGATGAACGGCGCCTTCTCTTCGGCGTAGAGCGCGGCGTTGATGCCGGCCAGAATGCCCTGCGCGGCGGCCTCCTCATAGCCCGAGGTGCCGTTCACCTGTCCGGCCAGGTACAACCCGGGGACCTGCAGAGCGCCCAGGCTCTGGCTCAGGGCCAGGCTGTCGATGCAGTCGTACTCGATGGCGTAGGCCAATCGGGTCAGAATGCAGTGCTCGAGCCCCGGCACCGTGCGGTACATGGCCCACTGCACGTCCTCGGGCAGGCTGCTTGACATGCCCTGCACGTACCATTCCTCGTCGTTCAGCCCTTCGGGCTCCAAAAACAGCTGATGGCGCTCCTTGTCGGCGAAGCGCACGATCTTGCTTTCGATGCTGGGGCAGTAGCGCGGGCCGGTGCTGGTGATCGCGCCGTTGAACATCGGCGCGCGGTCCAGGTTATCCAGGATGATCCTGTGCGTGCGCGGATTCGTATAGGTCAGGTAGCAGTCCATGCGGTTCTCGATCTTATGATCGGTGAGAAAGGAGAACGGCACGGGCGGCTCGTCGCCGTGCTGCGGCTCCAGCGCCGAAAAATCGATGCTGCGGGCGTCGATGCGGGCCGGGGTGCCGGTCTTGAACCGGCGGATCGAAAAGCCCAGATCGATCAGGCTTTCCGTCAGTCCGTTCGCTGGCAGCAGCCCCTGCGGGCCGCCCGCCCACTGCGCTTCGCCGATGTAGATGCGCCCGTGCAGGTATACGCCGGTGCAGACCACGACGGCCCGGCAGGGAATCTGATCGCCGGTGGCCGTGACGACGCCGCGCACGCAGCCGTTCGCCGTCTCGATGCGCACGACCTCGCCCTGGCGGACGGTCAGATGCTCCTGGCTGAACAGCGCGCGCTTCATGCGCTTCTGGTACATGCGCTTGTCGGCCTGGGCGCGAAGCGAATGCACCGCCGGGCCTTTGCTCGTGTTCAGCATGCGGCTCTGCAGCGTGGTGTCGTCGATCGCGCGGCCCATTTCGCCGCCCAGCGCGTCCACCTCGCGCACCAGGTGCCCCTTGCCCGTGCCGCCGATGGCCGGGTTGCAGGCCATCAGCGCGATGGCGTCCAGGTTCAGCGTAAACAGCAGCGTTTCATGGCCCATGCGCGCGGCGGCCAGGGCGGCTTCGCACCCGGCGTGGCCCGCGCCGATCACAATAATATCGTACATGATGATCCTTTTGTTTTCCTTCGTTTTTGCGGCGCGTGAGCGCCGAGAAAATTATACCCGCAGCAGGGGCAAAACGCAAGATGCGCCGCGCTTTTATATCCGCGTTCCGAGTGCCGTGATGCGAAGGGGGAATTAAAATGGGAAAGGAAACGTTAGGGCCTACGCGATCCGGGGCCTTCCGGCCCGTTTCTCGCTGTTCGCTTGCGCTGGCCGAAGGCCAGGATTAACGGCCCAAGGGAAGGTTTTCCGGGCGCTCGAAACCCCTCTGGACACCCATTCCGGCGTTCAGCGTGAAGCATAAACCAGACTTGCTTCCGCCTGTTCGGTCTATGGGGCCAAGTGAGTTCCCGGGCAGAGCAAAGGCGGTGCAGAGGCGCGGGAGAAAGCAAGCGGAATGATCGAAAGTTAGATTCCATACGTTTTTTCCGCTTGTTTTCTCCCGCGTCTCTGTCCTGCCTTTGCGCGGCGCTTCGCGCCGCCCGACCGGCGAAGCCGGTCACCCGGGAACGGCTGCTGACATTTAAGCCAGTTGGCGGAAAGCGTTGCAGCAAGAGCGGTCCCAAACGCAGGTTTCTTTGCCCAGCTTTCTGCCAAGCGCCTGCCGCAGGCAGGCTAAGGGCGGACAATCCGCAGATTGCCGCCCGCAACCC
>CACWLY010000104.1 GCA_902761825.1 uncultured Eubacteriales bacterium | reverse complement strand
CAGCTTTTTCATGGAGCGCGACCTGACCGGCATTCTGCTTTTGACAGCCGCTCTGTACCTCTTGCTGTCTCTTGCGTGGCAGGTGTTCCTGCGGCGCAAAAAAGACCAATGACAAACAGCTCCTGCAGGGCGGAACGCCCTGCGGGAGCTGCGTTATAGTATTTGCGTTCTAAGAGCCAATTCACGAAGGGTGGATGAAGACAAAAAGGGAACGTTAGGGCCTACACGATCCGGGGCCTTCCGGCCCGCCCTCACTGTTCGCTTGCGCTGGCCGAAGGCCAGGATTTTGATCCACTGGATCAATTTCCGGGTGCTGCGGGCCCCTAAGACCTGCGCCAAAGGCCCCGGAAAACTTGCACCCCGGTGGGAGCCCGAGGGCAGCGCCCTCGTCGTATTCCCCTGATCTTATTATCCCATTTGCATCATGACTCAAAGACGAGAGCAAGATCAGCTCCGCATCGCGTCTCGCCTGTTAGATGTTTGTTCCTGAGCGATTGATTGCTTTGTTTTGTTCTTTTTTCCAGTGCAGTGCGCTTTGCGCGACGCCGCTCAGGCACAGCGCGGCGAGCAGCCAGCGGGAAATGTCGTTGTCGATAAAGTTCATCATGGGATTGAACTGATCCAGGACCAGAAAAACGATAAACATAAACGCCAGGATCACCGTCAGATGGCTGAACGCTTCCAACGCCTTATTCATACTTTTTCACCTCCGCGATCAGCAGCGCGTCGCTGCTCTCCCGCCCGCCGCCGGACGGATCGTTGATGATTTCGTTGTTCCAGACCATGATGGAGGAATTGCCTCCGTCCAGGTTATAGGCGGCCGTGCAGCCCAGATCGTGGAACAATTCGCTCAGATCCGGCAGGGTGATGCCCGCCGATTCGCCGCGCCCGTCCACCACCACCATGCAGTAATGACCCGGCTCGTAATACCCGATGGCCGTGCGGGGATTGGCGGCGATGATGCGGCCGGTGCTGGCAAAGGAGGTCAGCGCGCCGCCGTCGTTATCCAGCAGGGCGGGGCCGAAGGTCCATGCCTGCCACGCTCCATCGGAGATCGCTTCCTCCACCGAGAAGGAAGAGCCCGGCATCACGCGCATCGAGCCGTCGTAATAGAGCACGCATACGTCGCAGTTCGTTCTGTTGGCCCGGTAAATGACGCCGTTCCGGATCACGACGCCTTCGCTTGTGTTGCCGTAGTAATCGCCGTTGATTGCCAGCAGCGCGTTGTTGAGCAGCGCCATGTCCTCGATGCTGTCCCGGAAGCCCGAGCCGTAGGTATTGCGCGCCAGGGCGGACTGGAAGCAGGTGATATCCCGCACGTAAATATCCGCCAGGTAATAGGTGGCGCGGCCCAGGGTCTCTTCGGTGACCGTGATGGCGATATCCGGGCTTGAATAGCTGTTTTCCGTGACGACGACGGTATCGGTATATTTGTCGGCAAATTTCTCGCTGATCGGCGTATCGTCCGTCTCCTCGGTTGCGCCCGTTTCGGCGTCCGTCAGGGCGCTTCCGCCCTTGCCGTTCATACCGCCGCCCATGTTCCCTCTGCCGCCGTTATTCGGCCTGCCGCCCCTTGCGGACAGCATCGGCGCGTCGCTCATCCCGGCGGAGGCGAGCACCATGGCGCCGTCCGGCAGCGCGCTGCTTCCGCCGCCGTCCGTCGCGTCTGTCCGGTACGGATTGGAGATTACGATGCCCATGCTCTGCTGGGGCCGCGGCAGCACATGATGGAACAGCGCGAAAACGACCAGCGCCAGCCCGGCGCAGATCAGATCGAACAGAATATTCCGCAAAACCCGGTGTTTTTTCATGCGATTCCCTCCTTTTCCGGGGACGGTTTTCCTCTCCAGCATCCCCATTATACCGCCGTAGCTTAAAATAACCCTAAAAAAACGGCGTCGGATGCGGAATCTGATAAAAAACCGTCAGGCCGGCAAACCGGGAATCCCGGAACGCGGGCGGAAACGCTGCTTACGGCGTTCAGCGCGGCCTGTACGCTTCCGCGCCGATCAGGCCGTTTTCTTTTCCGCGCTTCCGGAACAGCCGCCGGGACAGCGTCCGCAGACTTTCCCCGGAAAAGTACAGGATGAACACGCCGCGTTTCCCGGCGCGTTCCGGCCTGTGAAGGCTTTCCTTTCCGCCGCGGGAAAGAATACGGTCCAGCCGCGCCATCAGTCTGAAGCCGTATATGAACAGAAAGAAAACCGCTAGGATCAATACCGCGTTCGTCATGCCGCTCCCTCCTTTCCCGGGATCAGAACCGCAGGAATTTCTGCACGTCGTTTTCGCTGCCCAGCAGGATCACGCGGTCGCCCCGGCAGAAGGCGTGGGCGGGGCCGGGCATGGGATCCACCGCGCCGCCGCGGCGAACGGCCAGAATGTTCAGGCGGTACTTCTGACGGATCGCCAGGTCCATCACCGTGCGCCCGATCCAGCTGTCGGGGATATCGGTCTCATAGATCGCGTGATCGGGCGACAGGCGCACATAATCGAAGATATGCTCGCTGCTGTACCGCACAGCCGCCCATTCCGCCATCTGCTTTTCGGGATAGATCACGTCGTCCGCGCCGCAGGACAGGAGAAACTGCGCGTGCGCGTCCCGGGAAACGCGCGCCAGCACGAACGGCGCGCCTTTTTTCTTGAGCAGCGCCGTGATCTCCAGCGACGCCTGCAGATCGTGGCTCATGGTCACGACGCAAACGTCGAAATCCTGCACGCCCAGCGAATCGATCAGCGCCGGGTCCGTGGCGTCCCCGATCTCGGCGTTGGTCACATAGCTCAGGGCGTCCTGCACCTTTCGTTCGTCCTTATCGATGGCCAGCACCTGATGATGCAGATTGGAAAGCTTCTGCGCCATGTGCCGTCCAAACCGGCCGAGGCCGATCAGCAATACGTTTCTCATTTTCACGCCTCCTGAATGCGCCTGCTTTTTGACAGCATCAGTGTATCACGGATCCCATCAACGCGCCGTTAAGCATTTGCGCCTCGCGTTAAAATCGCGTTAATCCGGCAAAAACGGCGCGCGGCTTCTTAACGCGATTTTAATATCAGGCGTTCACCTTTATCTTCATCTTTATGAAAGATATGATATAATAAGCAATCATACGGAAGGAGGGTGAACGCATGCCGGTCAAAAAGGGAGAGGGAGAACGCATTCTGGTATGCGTGTCCGCATCCCCAACCAGCGTGGACGTGATCCGCAGAGCTTCTTCGCTTTCGCACGCCATCGGCGCGGAGTTGATCGCCATTTACGTGGAAAGCACGGATGATCAGGACGACGCGAAGACGGTGCACGATCACCTGCTGCTGGCCGAGCGGTGCGGGGCCAAGCTGACCACGATCTTCGGCAACGATCCCGCCACCGCCATCGCGCAGTACGCGCGGGTCAGCGGGATCACAAAAATCGTGCTGGGCAAAAGCCCCCGCCGGCGCAGCCCGTTCGCGTCCGGCGAAACGCTGATGTCCCGGCTCAACGAACTTGCGCCGGACGTGGAGATCGTCATCGTTCCCAACCGCCTGACGGCGGATGCCCGGCGGTTCAGCCTTGTCCACATCCTGCGGGGAGAGCATCTTTCCTTCTTCGATCTGCTAAAAACGCTGCTCATCCTGGCGGTGTGCACCGGCGCGGGCTTTCTGTTTACCCGCGTCGGCCTGGCGATCACCAATATCGTGCTGATCTATATTTTAGGCGTGATGGGCGTGGCGCTGCTGACCACCGGATTGGGATACAGCCTGCTGTCCTCGGTGCTTGCCGTGCTGGTGTTCAACTTTTTCTTTACGGAGCCGTATTATTCCCTGCGCTCGAGCCCGGACTACTTCGCCACCTTCGCGGTGATGCTGGCCGCGGCGCTTCTGTCCAGCTCGCTGACCAGCCGGATCAAGGCGCAGTCCATCCAGACGGCCAACAAGGCGTATCAGACCGAGGTGCTTTTGTCCACCAGCCAGCTGCTGCAAAAAGCGGAGGACCGGGACGCCATCCTGCGCGTGGCGCAGCGCCAGCTGAGCCGGCTGCTGGAACACAGCGTGCTCTGCTACGATCTGTCGGACAATGCGCTGCCTGAGAAGCCTGCGCTGCTTGAAATCGGGCAGGATAACGGCTTTTCGGACGTGCCGCTCGACCGCGAACGCGAGCTTGCCGCCTGGGTTGTTCAGAACAAAAAGCACGCCGGGCACGGAACCCGCGTGCGCCCGGAGGCGAAATGCCTGTATATGGCCGTCTGCGGGGAGGGCCGCGTCTGGGCGGTGATGGGCATTCGCGCGGACAACGCGCCGCCCATCGACGAATACCGAAAAAACCTGATGATCTCCATTCTGGACGAGTGCGCGCTGGCCCTGGAAAAGGACCATATGACCAGGGAAAAGCAGCGCATGGAGGAGAGCGCGCGGCAGGAAACGCTGCGGGCCAACCTGCTGCGCTCCATTTCCCACGATCTGCGCACGCCCCTGACCAGCATTTCCGGCAACGCGGCGATCCTGCTGGAAAACCCCGAGCAGCTGGGCGAAAACACACGGCAGGAGCTGTACGCGTCCATCTATGACGACGCCATCTGGCTGAATGGGCTGGTGGAAAACCTGCTGACCATCACCCGCACGGAAAACGGCACCATGAAGCTGAACATGCAGACCGAGCTGATCTCCGACGCCGTCGAGGAAGCGCTGCGGCATCTGGACCGGAACGTGGCCAGGCGGCATATCTCCGCCGCGCTGTCGGAGGAAATGCTCATGGCGCGCATGGATGCCGGGCTGATCGTGCAGGTACTGATCAACCTCATCAACAACGCGGTGAAGTACACGCCGGAGGGCGCGGAGATCACCATCGGCACGGCGCGGGAGGGCGACCACGCGCTGGTGTGGGTGGAGGACAACGGCCAGGGCGTGCCCCCCGGCGACGAGGGCAAGGTGTTCGATATGTTCTATACCGGCGTCAAGCGTTCCCCGGACAGCCGGCGGGGCATCGGCCTGGGGCTCGCCCTGTGCCGCTCCATCGTGCAGGCCCACGGCGGGGAGATCAGCATGAAAAATATCCAGCCCCACGGAGCCAGATTCTGGTTTACCCTGCCCCTTGCGGAGGTGAAAACGTATGAACAATAAAGCTGCGATTTTAGTTGTGGAGGACGACGCGGCGGTGCGCAACCTGATGGCGCTGACCCTGGAAACCCAGGGCTATCAGTACCGCGTGGCCAGGACCGGCGGCGAAGCGCTGATCGAGATAACGACGCATCAGCCCGATATCATGCTGCTGGACCTGGGCCTGCCGGACATGGAAGGCATAGAGATCATCCGCAAGGTGCGCGGATGGAGCGCCATGCCCATCATTGTCATTTCCGCCCGCAGCGAGGATTCGGACAAGGTGGAGGCGCTGGACGCCGGAGCGGACGATTACCTGACCAAGCCTTTTTCGGTGGACGAATTGCTGGCCCGGCTGCGGGTGGCGCTGCGCAGGCTCCATGCGCAGCCTGCCGGCGGGGAAAGCGCCGTCTATGAAAACGGCAGCCTGCGCATCGATTACGCTGCCGGCTGCGCGTATCTGAACGGGAGCGAAATCCACCTGACGCCCATCGAGTACAAGCTGCTCTGCCTGCTGGCGAAGAATACCGGCAAGGTGCTGACCCACAATTACATTTTAAAGGAAATCTGGGGCAATTACACGGCGTCGGACGTCGGCTCCCTGCGCGTGTTCATGGCGATGCTCAGGAAAAAGCTGCAGACCGGCAGCGACGACCAGCCCTTCATCCAGACCCATATCGGCATCGGCTACCGGATGCTGAAGACCGAAAAAGGAACGGAGGATACGCCGTGATCACCCTGGGCAAAAGCGGCAGGGAAAAGCGCTGCCGCCCGGAAAGCCTGCTGGTATACGGGTTCCTGGCGCTGATCGCGCTGGGCGCCGTTTTATTGGCGCTGCCCGTATCCGCCCGGGACGGACGGAGCATCGGGGTCTTTGACAGCCTGTTCACCGCGACCTCCGCGGTATGCGTGACCGGGCTTGTGGCGGTGGACACGGGAACCGCGTTTTCGCTGTTCGGGCAGGCGGTGCTGCTTATGCTGATCCAGGTGGGCGGACTCGGATTCATGGTGTTCGCCACGATGATCATGGTGATGCTGGGGCGCAGGATCTCGCTGAAAGGGCGCATGCTGATCCGCGAATCCATGAACGGCGCGACCCTGTCCGATCTGTCCGTGCTTACGCGGCTGTATCTGCTGCTTGCGCTGGCGATCGAGCTCATTGGCACGTCGATTCTGTCCCTCCGCTTCGTGCCGCTGTACGGCTGGAAGCATGGGCTGTGGATGGCGCTTTTTCACGCCGTCAGCGCCTTCTGCAACGCGGGCTTCGATCTTTTCGGACGTTTTTCCAGCCTTACCGCCTTTTCGGGCGATCCGCTGGTGCTGCTTACCGTGGCCGGGCTGATCGTCTGCGGCGGCCTGGGCTTTTCGGTCATTCTGGAAACGCTGCGCTGCCGGGAGGGCTTCCGCTCGCTGTCCCTGCATACGCGCATCGTGCTGATGCTGACGGCTATCTTGCTGGCGGCGGGCACGGCGTTTTTCCTGCTTGCGGAAGGCGCGAACGAGGCCACGCTGGCCGAACGGGGGACGGGGGAACGCGTGCTGAACGCCTTTTTCCAGTCCGTCACCCTGCGCACGGCGGGATTCAATTCCTTTGATCTTTCCCGACTCCGGGACGGCTCCAAGCTGCTTTCCACGCTGTTTATGTTTATCGGCGCGTCTCCCGCCTCCACGGGCGGCGGAGTCAAGACCACCACGGCGGCCGCGCTGTTTTTCCTGATACTGAACGTGATCCGGGGAGAAAGCGAAGTCCGGATTGCCCGGCGCAGGCTGTCTGACGATACCGTGCGGCGGGCGCTGGCGGTGATCACGCTGTTTCTGTCCGTGCAGGTGCTGGGCGCGCTGACGCTCTCCTTCATCGAGGACGGGCGCTTTTCGCTGGCGGATATCTGGTTTGAGACCGCGAGCGCCATGGGCACGGTGGGCGTTTCGGCCATCGGCACGCCGAACCTTTCGCCCGCCGGACGCGCCGTGCTGCTGCCCATGATGTTCCTGGGCCGCGTGGGGCCGCTGACGCTCGCCCTCGCGCTCTCCGGCAGGCAGAACAGGATCCGGTCCGCTTCCAAATACCCGGAAGAGCGGATCATGATCGGATAGGACCGTTCGCAAACGGACCCCCGGGAAAAACCGGCCCGCCCTTTCCATCCGGCAGAGGGGGAAGTGCCCGCCGGTTCTGCCCGCTTTCGCACGGCGGGCTTTTTTGTTTTGGGGTTCTGTGCCAGCGGCGCGGATCAAGTTCTGCATCGGCGTCGGCAACGTAGCGCTGCTACGCCTCCCTCCATTCAGCTTAGCCAGGGCGAAAAATCCATCCCAAATCTGATAATCTTTTATACTGAGAATAGTATAAGAGCCGGAAAACACGAATTCCCACGGGAGCCTCGCGGGAGATTTTTGATAGGAGCATGCTGAAACGGCGGGAATCATAACGGGTTTACCTTTCCAAGACCGCCATTCTATGTTATATTGGTGGTGGCCTTCGGGCCGAAAAGCCGGAGTTTGCTGAGGGGCAGAGAAAGAGGGAGCGGAACAACTTCATGGTTTATTACGAAGATGAGAAACTGATCATCCGTAATATGGAAGAGACGGATGCGCAGGTCTTTACGGATGAGTTTGCGGCGCAAGGATGGCATCCGGAGATTGACGGCTATTTGGCGAGGCTGAAGGATCAGTCTGAAGGGAAATGCATTGCCCTGACGGCCGTATACGCGGGGTGTCCCGCCGGGTATGTATATGTGTATGGCAAGGTGAACGACGGCCCGTTCAAGGAGAAGGATTGGCCCATCATCGTTGATTTCAACGTACTGAAAAAATACCAGAGAATGGGCATCGGAAACAGATTGATGGACGCGGCGGAGGCGGCCGCGGGTCGGTATTCGGATACGGTCTGTCTTGGGGTTGGCCTTTGTGACAGCTATGGCGCCGCCCAGCGGATGTACGTAAAACGCGGCTATATTCCGGACGGTTCCGGAGTCTGGTATCGGGGCAGGCAATGCGTTCAATATGAGACGGTTTGCACGGTTGACGACGATTTGCTCCTGTTCTTTTCAAAAAAACTGCGAGGGTGATCAGGTATGCCGAGAATCATTTTTGTGTCCGGCGCGTGCGGCTGCGGGAAAACCACATTTGCGGATGCCTATTCCAGATATCTTGTTGCGAAGGAATGCAAAACAGTTTATGTCATCCACGGGGACGATTTTCACAGGGGGTTTGCGGAACCGGAAGACAAGGGAGATTTCTTTGTGGACGGACAGGCGTCGGATCAGGTGCTGTGGGAAGATATCCTGAGATTTAACTGGGACTGTATCATTTCGACGGCGCAGAGAGCGCTGCGGGAAAACCTGGACGTTATCATCGATTATGTGATCGAAGACGAGCTTGACCGTGTCCGGAAGCTTGCAGAGGCGAACCATGCTCCTCTGTATTATATCGTTCTGACTGCCGACGCGGATGAAATTGAAAAGCGTATTCGGCGTCGGGGCGATGTTGATCTGATCGAAAGAGCGCTGTTTCTGAAAAAGAAACTGGAAACCATGCCCGAGAATCAGGGCCATATATACAATAACACCGGTAAAACCACAGAAGAATCCATCCGGGAGATCGTATTGGAACAGTACCTGGTTTTATAGATTCCGGTTTGTTTGGCATTATCTGAAGGCGGTGACGGGAGACTGTCGCCTGAGAACAGAGCAGACGGGAGGAGCTTTTGAGCAGGATACGGGGATAAACGACCGGAAAAACATCCATGAGGAGTATTGGAACATGGCATTGGAAGAAATGAAAGTGCCGGAGTAATACAAGGTTTCTTAAAGGAGGATTTTTTCTGCGGGGAAAACTGTGTACGGTAACAGTAGATGCTTGATGAGAAATCGGGATTTGTCGGGTTGCTTTGGAAATGGCGTTTGGCAGAAAAGGAGCAGTATTGTTTGATCAGAATTGAACTATTATCAAAGGATAATTTTCATCCGGATTCGTTGGATCGCTATCAAAGAAAACAGGAAGTGAAAAAAGTATACCGAAAGCAGGACGGAGCGTATATTCTTGTGGATTGCGCGTATACGGAAGATTGGGATGCAGGGAAAAGACAGTCTGTTGCCAAAACGATCAGCGGAGATGATTACATTACATATCTTGCATTGGATGAAGACAGAGTCGTTGGTTTTATCGGTTTGCTGAAACAGCTCGAAGGCCCCTATATGATTCTGGATATGATGCATGTATCCGCGGAATGCAGAGGTCTGGGGGTGGGCAGACGATTGTTCTGGAAAGGAAAAGAAGAGGCCCGAATAGCGGGCGCTGAGGCGTTGTATATCTCTGCATGCTCTTCAGAAGAAACCATTGCATTTTACAAAGCGATGGGCAGCAGGCTGACAGACTTCCCCATAAAAAGAATAGCAGATGACGAACCTTATGATTTGCAAATGGTTTGTTATTTGGAAGGTTGAGAACCTTCGGGTTCCTTGCGTAAGGAACAGCTTCCGGTGAGCAGCTCCTCGGTCAGGCAAGCTGATCGGGGAACTTTCATTTGTCTGCGGGGGATGTCCCTTGCAGGCTTTTCTTTGTGTCTCTGAAAAACGATAAGAATTATATTGACATATGTCATCAATTGGCATATAATTATAATTGACATATGTCGGAAAGGAGATGCTTATGCCAAGGCCAGTCAGATGCCGCAGAATAGAGCAGATGCCTGTCTTCCGCAGTTTCTCGCCGGATGACATTACAGCCGCCGAAAGAATCAGAATGACGGTGGATGAGTTTGAAGCATTAAGGCTATTGGATGATGAAGGACTCACCCAGGAAGCCTGCGCCGCCCGGATGAACATTGCCCGGACCACAGTTACCGCGATCTACGACAGCGCGAGAAAAAAGGTCGCGGATGCTCTGGTTCATGGAAAGCAGCTGCTGATTTCAGGCGGGTGCTGTGAATATGAACCGATTGAAATCAATCAGGAAATCATGGAGAAAGGAAGCGGTACAATGAGAATCGCAGTCACTTACGAAAACGGAGAGATCTTCCAGCACTTCGGCCATTCCGAACAGTTCAAGCTTTACGATATCGAGGATGGGAAAATCATCGCAGAACAGATTGTCGGCACAAACGGCAGCGGGCATTGTGCTCTTGCCGGTTTCCTGCAGGCGGTGAAGGTAGACGCTTTGATCTGCGGCGGTATCGGTATGGGCGCTCAGGCAGCGCTTGCTGATGCCGGGATCAGGCTTTATGCCGGCGCAGCGGGATCGGCGGACGCTGCGGCGAAAGCGCTCGCAGAGGGCAATCTGCAGTATGATCCAAATGCGCGCTGTGATCATCATGACCATCATCAGGATGGCGACTGCGGGCATCACCACGAGGGAAGACACCGGTTTGGCGACGAGGATTGCAAACGCAGCCGCAGCGAGGGCGAATGCCGCCGCGACAAAGGCGACTGCGGGCGTCACCATGAGAACGAGTGCGGGCACGGGCGCTGCCATCAGGATTGACGCATGAATATACTGCTTGATCTGTTCCTGACCTTTGCGAAGATCGGGCTGTTTACCTTTGGCGGCGGATATGCCATGATCTCGCTGATAGAGAATTCCTGCGTGGAAAAGAAGCGCTGGATCACCCACGACGAGATGATGAACGTCACGGTGATTGCTGAGTCCACACCGGGGCCGATCGCCATTAACTGCGCAACCTTCGTCGGTTATAAGCAAAAGGGACTGGTTGGGTCAATCGCGGCGACCATCGGAATGGTGCTTCCATCGTTCTGCATCATTTTTCTGATCTCCATGTTTCTTGATCATTTCCTGGAGATCACATGGATCGCGCACGCGTTCATGGGGATCAAAATCGCCGTTGGCATTCTGATCCTTGACGCCGCAATCAAAATGATCAGGAAGATGCAGAAGAAGCCGATACCGCTTGCGATCATGATGCCTAAGTACAAGGGAAAGCTGGAAACCGCCCAGCGCCGGATGGAAGAGGCCAAGGCAAAGATGGAGAAGGAAAAGGATGCCGCTCAGACTGCTACTCAGGAAGTGACCGACCTGCTGTCCTGGGCGGACACCTTCGACGAGGCCAACGCTGAGACCAAGCACATGATCATCGCTCGGCTGGTGGAGCGGATCGAGATCAACCACGATTACGAGGTCGAGATCAAGTTCCGCATCAGCGTCGAGCAGTATATGCGGATCGCGGCATAAGGACAGACAGAGAGACTCCCGCAGGGTGATGAGCCTTGCGGGAGTTATTTTGCAGGATTATCAGGATATGCAACGAATAATCACTTTCAGAAGGCTGTGTTTTGTGGTACATTGATTATGTCCCGAAACATGGTCGTTCGGGATTTGACAGAAGCGACTTAACTTTTGAGTTATATGGCCAAGGCAAAGAAAATATAAAGATGTCTGCATGGCAGGCGCTGAAAAAGCTCACTGAGAAATATACAGAACAGGTGGCAGGGAAAAATGAAGGAGCAGCATATTTACAGCAAAAACAGCACATATCAGCTGATTGAGGTCCTGAAAACCAACCGTAACAAAAGATACAGGCAGAACTGTTTCCTGGTGGAAGGAGTACGCAGCCT
>CACWLY010000103.1 GCA_902761825.1 uncultured Eubacteriales bacterium | reverse complement strand
GGATGAGATCCGCGTCTATCCCCTTTCCTTCCGGGAGTATTGCTCCGTCTATCAAGGAAGCACCGACGAGGCGTGGGACGATTACTTCACCTACGGAGGCCTGCCGCTGATTCTCTCCCGTGAGACGGCGGAGGAAAAAGCGGAATATCTTATGTCGCTGTTTCAGAAGGTGTATCTCAGCGACATTATTGACCGCCATAAAGTGCGCAATCAGGAGGAGTTGGATGAGCTGGTTGATATCCTCGCCTCTGCCGTGGGCTCGCTGACGAATCCATTGAAGCTGGCGAACACCTTCAAAACCGTTAAGAAAAAAACGATCAGCGACAAGACGCTGAAAAAGTATATGGATTATCTGATGGACGCCTTTCTGGTGAGCAAGGCCGTCCGATACGACATCAAGGGGCGGAAGTATATCGGCTCACCGGCAAAATTCTACTATGAGGACGTGGGCCTGCGCAACGCAAGGCTGAACTTCCGGCAGATGGAAGAAAACCACATCATGGAGAACATCATCTATAACGAACTGCGCGTCCGCGGGTATCGCGTAGATGTGGGACTTGTTGAGCAGTTCATCAAAAACAGCGAAAACAGGACTGCGAAAAAACAGCTTGAAGTGGATTTTGTTGCGACCCGCGGAAGCGAAAAATATTATATCCAGTCCGCTTTTGCGATGGACACGCAGAGCAAACGGGAACAAGAGGAGCGCCCTTTGAAAGCCATCGGCGACTCCTTCAAAAAAATCATCGTCGTGCGGGATAATATCAAGACGCGCAGAAACGAGATAGGGATCGTTACGATCGGCATTCGCAGTTTTCTGCTCGACGAGAACAGCCTGAACCTGTAAGTTTCCTTTACGCAAGCTGAGGACGAAAGCCGGGCGGGCCGTTGGCGCGCCTTTTTTACGCGGCCTGTCAGGCGTTGTCGCTTTCCGGGTCCTTGCCGCCGCTGTTCAGGAAGCTGAGCCGGTCTTCCAGCATTTTGAGCGGGCTGTCGGGCAGCGAGCGCAGGAGCGACTGGTAGAGAATGCGGATGGCGGACAGGGTGAGACGGCGGGTTTCCTCGTCGAGCCCCATGACGGCCTTGAGCGCCGCCATTTTGCCGCGCTCCCTGACCTCGTGCACGGTATCGGCCTGGGTGGCGGTCAGGGCGGCGTACAGGCCGTTGATCACCTTTTCGCGCTGGTCGGCGTCCATGTTGGACACCCAGTCCTTGACCGTGCGGTCGATGATCTGGCTGCTGTCGGACACCTGCTTGAGCTCCGCGAAGCCGCTGCGATGGACCTCCCACAGGTACACGTTATGCTGGCTGATGCCGCCGCTGCCCTGGCTGTCCACCACGGTATAGGGCTCCTCGTGCTCCAGCAGCATGCCCACCACCGAGGAGCGGGGGATAAAGGTTCGGGTGCGCCCCAGGATGCGCTGGAAGGCCGGGCGCGCGGTGATCCCGGCCTGAAAGCCCGGACCGTCGAAATTGCGCACGGCTACGATGCGGCTCTGGATGTTCTCGTTGCAGAAGGCCGCGGCGTAAACGGCCAGGTTGCCGCCCTTGCTGTGGCCGCACAGCCGCAGGGTGCCGGGCACGGCGGCGGCGCTGTTCAGGTAGGCCACGGCGTGCTCCTGGGCGGGCACGACCTGGGAGAAGGACATATTGAAATCCTCCTTCCAGCCCACCAGCGTGCCGTCGGTGCCGCGGAAGCTGACGCAGGCGCCCAGGGGCAGGCGGATGGTGAGCGCGGCGAACTGCTCCTGCGTTTCCAGGTTGATCACGCTCTCATAGCCGCACAGCGTCAGCCCCTGGTAGCGCGGCGCGTCCACCATTAGTTCGAGCAGCCGCTTGTCCTGCCGCCCGGTTTCGGTATCCAGGTTGATTGCGTTCTTGGCCAGCACCTGGCGCGCGGCCTCGGGCAGCGGCTTCGCGCCGTCGAAGCCCGGCGGCACCACGCCGTCAAAGGGAATATAGCTGAGGCGCGAAAAAATAAGCGCGTCCACATCGTTAAAAGGCACGGACGCCTGGTTCAGATCGCCCCGCCATGTGATATAATCAAAGAGATCGCTCATGGAAGAAACCTCCTTTGCCGGTACGCTTCCATTATAGCACAATAATTCAACGCCGTTTCAATTGACGCTGAGTTGACCTGACTTTTTTACAATGAACGCGATGAAGGAGGTGTTTGCTTGTTCCGCATATTGGTGGTGGAGGACGACGCCGAGCTGCGGCAGCTGTTCCGCCGCGTACTGGAAAAAAACGGGTATGAAGCCCTGGAGGCCGCCGACGGCCAGGAAGCCCTGGACGTGCTGGACCGGCAATATATCGACCTGATCATATCGGATATCATGATGCCCGTCATGGACGGGTACGAGCTTGTGCGCTCGCTGCGGGACGCGGGCATATCCATTCCGGTGCTGATGATCACCGCCAAGGACGCCTTCGACGATATGCGCCGGGGCTTTCTTTCGGGCACCGACGATTATATGGTCAAGCCCGTGAACGTGAACGAAATGGTGCTGCGCGTCGGCGCGCTGCTGCGCCGGGCGCGGATGATCTCCGAGCGCCGGGAGGTGCTCGGCGGCACCACGCTGGTGTACGATACGCTGACCGTATCCCGCGACGGCGAGGAATCGCCGCTGCCGCAGAAGGAATTTCTGCTGCTGTACAAAATGGCCGCCGCGCCGGGGCGGATCTTTACCCGCCAGCAGATCATGGACGATATCTGGGGCCTGGACAGCGAGACCGACCCGCATACCGTGGACGTGCATATCGGCCGCCTGCGCGAGCGCTTCCGCGACAATCCGGACTTTGAAATCGTTACCATGCGCGGCCTGGGCTATAAGGTGGTCAAGAAGACATGAAAAAGCACGATACCGAAGTGCGCAGCGACAACTTGCAATTGTATTTTATCCTGTGCATCTTTCTGATCCTGGGGCTGTCCATCGGCGCGGCGGCGCTGATCACCATGCTGATCGAGTGGCTGACGAAAACGCGCTTCACGCTGCCCACCATCGTCTGGATGCTCCTGCTGTCCATCGCAATGGGGCTTGTGCTGAGCCTGATCTTCAGCCGCATGTTCGTGCGCCCCGTCACCCGGCTCAGCTGCGCCATGCAGCGCGTGGCCCAGGGCGATTTCAACGTGCGGCTCGATCACGCCGGGCATTTCGGCGAAATGCGCCAGAGCTATGAGAATTTCAACACCATGACCAAAGCCCTGGGCACCATCGAAACGCTGCAAAGCGATTTTGTATCCAACGTATCCCACGAGTTCAAAACGCCCATCAACGCCATCGAGGGCTACGCCATGCTGCTGCAGGACGCCGGCGATCCCGCCCTGCAAAAGGAGTATATCGACCGGATCCTCACCAGCACCCACCGCCTGGGCGACCTGGTCAACAATATCCTGCTGCTGTCGAAGATCGACAACCAGTCCATTCCCGCCGAGCCCGTTACCTACCGGCTGGACGAGCAGCTGCGGCAGGCGCTGCTGCTGCACGAGCGCAAATGGACAGAAAAAGAGATCGACCTGGACGTCGATCTGGCCCCGGTGACCTATACGGGCCCGGAATCGCTGATGCTGCACGTGTGGGGAAACCTGATCGATAACGCCATCAAGTTCGATCCCCCCGGCGGCCTGCTGCGGCTGACGCTGCGGGAGCGCGACGGCGTGATCTCCGTGGAGGTGCGCGACAGCGGCGTCGGCATGAGCGAGGAACAGATCGCGCATATTTTCGACCGCTTCTATCAGGCGGACGGCTCGCACCAGAGCGAAGGCAACGGCCTGGGCCTCGCGCTCGTAAAGCGCATCCTCGAGGCGGCGGGCGGCGCGATCTCCGTGCGCAGCGCCCCCGGGGAAGGCAGCTGCTTTACCGTGACGCTGTAAGGCGGGGTCGCTTCCGTTATAAAAAAGCAAGATTGCGCCGCGGGATTCAGGCAGCGCCGGATCCCGCGGGGCGCGGCAAAACAGTTCCTCTTCATGGGGAGCTGTTTTTTCGGAAACGTAGAAATCGGCTTTAAAACCCTTTCCTTTCTATTATCTATTAAATATATGTGATCTTTTGATGTTCATATTGAGCTTTCAATACTGAAAGGGGGAGGCATAACTAGCGTCACTATTCCGGATAGTGTAACCAGCATTGGCGAATGGTCTTTCTCTGACTGCACGAACCTGACCAGCGTTACCCTTCCATCGGGCCTGACCAGCATTGGCAACGACGCATTCCGAGACTGTAGCAGCCTGACCGGTATCAACATCCCGTTGGGCGTGACCAGCATTGGCTATGGCGCTTTTTCAGCCTGCAGCGGTCTGACCAATGTCACCATTCCGGACAGCGTGACCAGTATTGGCGAGGGTGCTTTCTATGAATGTTCCAACCTGACTGTCGTCAATATCCCGTTGGGCGTGACCAGCATTGGCGAATGGACTTTTTCCGGCTGCACCAGCCTGACCAGCATCACTATCCCGGAGGGTGTAACCAGCATTGGCAATTTTACTTTCTCCGGCTGTACCAATCTTACCAGCATCCATATTCCCGGCAGCGTAACAAGTATCAGCGATTCAGCGTTCAGCGCGAATATACGGCTTATCGCGGATAGCTGCGCGGATTATTCCTTCAGCTGGGCTTCCTCGCACGGAGTGTCTTGCGATGTTCTGCATCACGACTGGCAGGACGCCGTGTATACCTGGACGGACAACAACATGAAGGTTGAAGCGCGGTGCGTATGCGCAAACTACGCCGCCCACACGGTCACGGAAACGGTCGATACCGTCCTGACCCTTCAGGCGCCCGATGATGAAACCCCCGGCAGCGCGACCTACACCGCGGAGTTTACGGAGGACGCTTTCTCCGCGCAGACCAAAACGGTGACGATCCCCGCGCTTGGGGAGCTGCGCGTGCTGCGTCTGCCCGCGAACCTGCAGGAGATCGACGAGGAGGCCTTCGCCGGGCTGAACGTGCAGGCTGTCATTATTCCCGACGGGTGCGATACCGTCGGCGACCGCGCCTTCGCGGATTGTCCGCATCTGCTGTATATCCGGATCCCCGCCGGCGTGACGTCCATCGCCGCCGACGCCTTTGAAGGAAGCGGCCAGGCGGTTATTGACCGCGCGCAGTAATCCCATTTCAGAAATTGCGCCTCTTCCGGGCCTTTTCCGGAAGAGGCGCTTTCAGTTTATTATTTTATTGATTTGTCGGGCGAAGCGCGCTGATGCAAAGCCCCTGCCCACGACGCCTACGGCCGCGCCACGAACATCCCGTATTCCTTGGGAACGCGGAGCGCGCCGTCGGTCATGTGCGCCCGGAGCACCGAAAGCAGCGTTTCCCGCGGCAGCTGCCGAAGCTCGCTCATGCCCGTGAGCGAACCGATATAGTCCGCCATGTCCTCCGGGTCGGTCACCTCGAGCGCGTCGTGATAGTCATAGCGCCGTATGTCCGAAAAGAAGGGGGAAAGCTGCGCTTCCCCGTTCTGCAGGGTGAACTGGTGATTAGGGTGGTTTTTGACGCCATACTGTTCAAAAAGGCCGCAAAGGTATTCCATCATGCCGTTTTCGCCGTAGGTAGCGCAGTAAAACGTCCCGTTGTTTCTGAGCACGCGCCGGACCTCCGCCAACGCTTTGCGCCTGTCCGGAACGTGATACAGCATCATATTGGCGATCACAATGTCAAAAGAGGCGTCCGCGTAAGGAATGCTCTGGATATCCACCGTCCTGTACGCGACGCCTTTTTGGTTTTCCAGCGTCTTTTTCGCCTGGGCAAGCATGCCCTCGGAAAGATCGGAAAGAATCAGCCGACCGCACCTGCCGATCAGCTCGTCCTGTCCCGCCCACATATCGCCCGTGCCGCAGCCGAGCTCCAGCACCGACATGCCGTTTTCGATCCGGTAATGCGATACGATCCAGCTGCCGAAGCCCTGCCTGTTCGTCGAATACCTGCGGTGCAGCGAGATGCGTATGCCTAATTTATCGGCGGTGCGGTACTGCTCGCTCACCGCGCCCTGATCGTTCAGCGCCATTTCACGCCTCCGCCAGCGTTTCCGGACGGTAGCAGATCACGTGCTCGTCCTGCTGGTAGCGCCTGTCGGGGCGGCAGGGGAAGGGATGCTGCCGCGCGACCCCGCCGAACCAGGTGTACGGCGCGTCGTTTTCGGTCCGGCCGTTCGCCAGCGCTTCCGCGCCGTCGCGCAGGCAGCGGAGCAGCGAAATATCGTCGAAGTCCTGCGCGTGCCCGTGCAGGATCCAGTCCGCCTCGTTCTCCAGGAACATGATCCGGTCCAGGCTTTTCACAAACTCGCGCATCGGCGCGCAGCCGTCCAGCTGCATCCACAGATGATGGTTGACGCTGTCGCCGGTAAAGAGGATCCTGTCCTCCCGAAGCAGCAGCACGATCCCGCCGGGCGTGTGCCCCGGAAGCTCGTACGCCTCCAGACGCCTTCCGCCCAGATCGAACGCGTCGCCCTCGCGCACGGGGCTGAAAGGCGGCATTTTCAGGCCGCGATCCGCGAGCGACTGCACGAACTCGGGATGCTCGATGAAGCTGCGCGCAAGCGCCATATCCGCCGGGTGCAGGTACGCGCCGTCAAAATATACGTTGCCGAATATATGATCGGGATGCCCGTGGGTATTGATCACGAAAACGGGTTTGTCCGTGATCCCGCGCACGGCTTGCTTCAGGTCGTTCAGGCCGTTCATCGTGTCGATCACGCAGGCTTTTTTCTCGCCGATCACCAGATAGCCCGTCGCCATGTGTCCCTCGTCCAGCAGATACAGGCCGGGGCGCATTTCCTTTATATACAGTTCGTTTTCCATGAGCGGCAGCTCCTTTTTTCAGTCAGTACGGCAGGCAGACGGTGTCCAGCAGCGCCTTCAGCGTCAGCAGATCCTCAGGCGCCGCGCCGCCCAGCAGGTTGTAAAGCTCAAAATATACGATATAGCCCTGTGAAAGCACGGCGGCGCGATAGCTTTGGCCGGCCGGGCCGTTCAGCGAAAGGATGACAAAGGAGACAAAACCCGGCGTGACGTAGATTTCCAGCGGCTGGCACTGATCGGCGGCCAATGCGGCGCACAGGTAGGCCGATAGCTGCTCCGGCGCGCTCTCGGGCGGCAGATCGGGGCAGAGATCGGCGGCCATCTCAACCGTGACCGCGCGGTTGGACAGCATCCCGATCCAGACATGCCCGCCGACGCTGCCGGATAAATAGCTCTCGGTGTCCAGCGCGAAGGCGTTTTCGTCATATTGCAGGGAAAGCACGGGCAGTTCGCCGCAGAACGCCGTAAAATCGCATTGGGCGAGGGCCGGCCCCGGCACGGCCAGCAGCAGCGCGCACAGCGCAATCAGCAGCTTTTTCACACAAAAAGCTCCCTTCCGTTCGGTTGCTCTCAGTATAGCATGGAAAAACATCCCATTCAAGTAATCTGTTCTTCTTTGTAAGGGCTGGGATGTAAATAATGAGATAAGGAAAGGAG
>CACWLY010000102.1 GCA_902761825.1 uncultured Eubacteriales bacterium | reverse complement strand
AATTGGCTCTTAAAAGAAAAACAGTATTATTTCAGAGAATGCCTTCCCGCTCCGCGGCGGCTGAAACACCGCCAGAGACCGGCCGTGATCAGGATGGCGGTCAGCGCGCCCAGGGTGTCGATGCCCACGTCGACGGGGGAAGGGCCGCGGCCTTCCACGAGCATTTGATGTCCTTCGTCGGTGCAGGCGTACAGCGCCGCGAGAACGATGGCGATCAGCAGGGCGCGGCTGGCCGTTCCCGGCCTGGGCGACAGGCGCAGGAAAGCGTACAGCAGCGCGCCGAGCAGGCTGAACTCGCTGAAATGCGCGAGCTTGCGGATGATCAGGCTGACAAGCCTGCGCGTGGAAAGCTGCTTGGTTTTGGGCTTCTTTTCATACTGCGGATCTATGATATGAATGACCGTGGTGGTCAGATTATCGCTTGTCTTTTGCGATTCGTCCGCGGTCTGCGCGGAAAACAGAAAGATCATGACCGCCGTGCCCAATATGGCGAGCAGCAGGACGACGCGTATGGTTTTCAGCTTATTCATAGGCCTCCTCTATCCGCGCGGCCGCCGCGCCGGCCAGCAGGCCGGAAGCGAAGGCAAACTGCAGATTAAAGCCGCCGCAATCGCCGTCCACGTCCAGTATTTCGCCGCAGGCGTACAGGCCGCGAAGGCGCTTGTGCTCCATGGTGGCCGGATCGAAGCACGAGGGATCGATGCCGCCCTGTGTCACCTGCGCCTGATCGAAGCCGCGCACGCCCGTGACCTGCAGGGGATAAGCGCACAGCATGCGCGGAAGCTCCCGCGCGGGCGCATTTTTCAGTCTTTCCCGAAGCAGCCTCGGCAATGCGCCGAGCAGCGGATCCTGGCCGGGCTGCGCTTTCTTTCGCCTGTCCAGCCAGGCGGACAGCTCCTTTTCCCGCAGGCCGGGCCGCTGCGGCTCCATGTGTCCCATCGCATAGCCGCCCAGCCCCAGCGCGGGGGAGAAATCGATATACAGCGTGACGCCGCGACCGCTTTGCAGCAGATTCAGCGCGTCGCGGGCCAGCTGCATGGCGCATACGCCGCTGATTCCGTAATCGGCGAACAGCGCTTCCCCCTGCGTGGCGGCGACGGGCACGCCGTCGGCGCACAGCGTCAGGATCGCGGGCAGCCGCAGGCCGGACAGCCCCTTTACGGGGCCTTTTTCGGTTTCCAGCGGCGTAAGCGCGGGTGCGAGCTGATTGAGGACGCAGCCCAGGCCGGTCAGCAATCCGTAAGCGTTCGCCGCTCCCAGCTTGGGCGCGGCAAGCCCGCCGCAGCAAACGACGGCGCGATCGGCCGAAAAATCGCCCTGCGAAGTGCGCGCCTGCCAGCTGTCCCGCGCGCGGCGCAGGGAGCGCGCCTCGGCCTGGGTGATCACCTGCACGCGCAGAAGCTCGAGCTGCGCGCGGAGCACGTCCAGCACGGCGGCGGCCTGGTTGCAGGCCGGATATACGCGGCCCGAAGCGTCCGCGCGGGTCGGCAGGCCGATGTCCGAAAAGAAATCGAGCACGCGGCTGACCGGCATATGGCGCAGCACCTGCGCGGCAAAATCGCTGTCGCCGAAGTATACGGGCGCGGAAAGGTTGGCCAGATTGCAGCGCCCGTTTCCTGTGGCGAGCAGCTTTTTGCCCACCCGGTCGCCGCGCTCCAGCAGCGTGACCTGCGCGCCCCGGCGCGCCGCAACGATGGCGGCGGCGAGGCCAGACGCCCCGCCGCCGATGATGAGTACATTATTCTGTTTCATGCGTTATTTGATGCCCAGCAGGCTCGCGGCATTCTCGTAAGCGTACATGATGGCCTTCTGGTGATCGGAGTCCACCTTGTTGGATTTGTGCACGCGGCTGTTGACGAAATGGATACAGAACTGGCCGTTGAAATTGTTGTTGGCGATGGTGTCGCCCTGGGGATAGTTATGCGGCACGCCGTACATGGAGGCGGCATAGCTGTGGCCCTTCAGGGTGACCAGGATGGGATGGCGCTGATACAGGTTCTTGTCGCTGATTTCCTGCGCCTTGGATACGCCGTAGATGCGGCACATGGCGGCGGTATCGGCGGCGGTCAGGGGCTCCACGTCGGCGTGGTCGCCGCCGGACCAGCGCTTCACGTTGAAGCTGATGCCGGTCTTGACGTCGGTGACGACGGCAACGTCGCCCTTGCCGAAGATGGTCTGAATGCCGCCGGTGTTCCAGTCGATCAGCTCGGGTTTGTACAGCGTTACGCCGCCCACGCTGCTGCCGCCGGAACTGCCGCCGGAGCTTCCGTTATTCTGAGCGGTATAGGCGGCGGCTTCGGCCGTGGTCAGGATGCGCAGCAGATCTCCGCGGATCCAGCCCGTTACGCCGTTGACTTCCACATTGTACCAGGCGTAATTGCCCGATACGACGGTGTTCCCCAGCAGGTTGCACAGCTGACCGGAGCGGTAGATCAGGGAAATCTGCTTGGCGTTGCTCCTGCCCTCGGCGCGCATGATCACCTTGTCCATGACGGTCACGGCCTTGCTGCTCTGATCCACGACGGGAGCGGCGGCGTTGCCGTTATTGGCGTTCGTGTTGGCGTTGGCGTTCGCGTTCTGATAGGAGGCGTATTCCACGTCGGTGAGCACGCGGCAGTGCTTGGCCATGATATAGCAGGTTTCGCCCGCGTAATCGATCTTGTACCACTGCGCGCCGCCGGAGCGGGTAGTGCCGGTAAAGTGGAACACGGCGCCGAGCAGGGCTTGTCCCTTGGTGGGCGCGGAGGTGGAGGGAGACTTGCGGATCCAGACCTTATCGGAAATCGTCTGAATGTAATCCACGGACTTGGGCGCGGCGGCCTGGGTGGACGCGGTGACGGTCACGGTCTGCCCGTTCTGGTAGGCGGCCACCTGACTGGCGTTCAGCAGGGAAACATACGCGCCGTGAATATAGCCGATGTTGTCGTTGAAGGAGACGGGATACCAGGTTACGCCGTTGCTGTTGACGGCGCCGCCCGCCATCGTGAGCACGGTGCCCGCCTTGGCGACCTGGCCGTAGCTGCCCGCGCCGGTGCTTGCCTGCTTGCGCACGTAAACCTTGTCGGCGGTGGTCATCAGATAGCCGGTGACCGTGGCGGCGGCGGAGCCCGCGGTATTCTGCTGGCCCGCTGTGGAAGCGCTGACCGTCAGGCAGAAGTCGCCCAGCACGTAGCCCGTTTCATTGTCCTTCATGACCTGGTACCAGGTGCGGCCGTCGTTGAGGACCGCGCCGTAATAGGGAACCATTTCGCCCTTGGTGAACTGCCCGATCACCTTGGCAACGGTGGAAGGCGTTTTGCGCATGTTCACGTTGCCCGCGGTGAACTGGATGTAGCCCTGCACCTGGTTGGTGAAGCTGGACGCGACGGGCGTGGTCTGGGGCGCGGCGGCGCTGCCGTAGACGAGCTCGGCGCAGCTGCCCAGCACGTAGCCGAATACGTTCTCGGGCTGGTAATATACATAGTACCAGGTGTTGCCGCCGACCACGCTCACGGCGTAGTAGGGCAGCACGTCGCCCTGGTTCGCCTGGGCGACCACGTTATTGGTATCGGATTTCGCGGTCTTGCGGATGTTGGTCTTGCCCTTGGGCGTGATGCGGACGGTGCCGACCGCCTTGCTGTTGCTGTAAAGGGGATCGGCGGTAGGCGCGCTGACCTGCTGCGTCTTGTCGGGCAGCTGGGCGATCGTTGCGCCGCTGTTCATGCTCAGCACTTTCACGCAGTCGTCCACGATGTAGCCGTATTGGCCTGAGGCCGCGTCATAGCAATAGTACCACACATGGTTGCCGCTGGGCGGAACGACGGTGGAATAGAAGGGAAGCGTCGTGTTTTTGGGGATCTGCGCCACGATATTGCCGCTGGCCATATGCGCGGCGGAGCGCATGTTGGTGGTGCCGGCGGGCGTGATCAGCAGCGTGCCGATCGGGGAGCCGCTGGCTATGGCCGCGCTTGTCGCGGGATCCTGGGCGGAGGCCGAAGCCGTGTTCGCGGACGTACCGGTGTTGGCCGCCGTCGTATCGGTCGCGATGGAGGAGAGCTTCAAGTTGCTTTCCTTCACATAGCAGTTGGTTACGCCGTTGACGGTAATGATGCAGTAATTGACGCCGTTCACTGCCTCGTTGCCGGTGACCAGATACGCCGTATTCATGTTCAGCAGACCGAGGCTGCTGAGCGAACCGCCGCTTTTGCTGTAATAGTTGATGCTGGGGCCGGTGGGGCTGACATAGGAGCCGCTTTGCACATCGGCCAGAGCGCCTTCCGTCAGCAGGCCAAAGGCCAGCAGCAGCGCAAACACAACGCTCAGGCCGCGCAGGACGGCAGGATTACGGTTTTGCGTGCTTCTGTTCATACATGCCACCTCATAATGCGCATCGGGCGCAGAATATACCAGTTGTATTGTATTACACATTTGTTACAAAGTCAAGCAAATAAATGAAATAATTCGGACAAATGTTTCGGATATTTGAAATTTGAACCGGTATACCGCTTATCTGAACGTATAACCGTAATTTTTCAGCACCGCTTCGCCGTAATTATACGCGTATTTGATGGCGTTCTGGTGGTCCTTGTCCACCTTTTTGCTCTTGTGCACCTGGCTGTTGACGAAGTGCACGCAGAACTGGCCGTTGAATTTGTTGTTCGGTATGGTGTCGCCCTCGGGATAATTGTGGGGGACGCCGTACATGGAGGCGGCGTAGGTGTGGCCGTCCAGCGTGATCAGGATGGAACGGCGCTGATACATGTTTCTGTCGCTGATTTCCTGGGCGTTTTTTACGCCGTAGACCTTGCACATCTTGGCGGTATCCGAAGCGGTGAGCGGCTCCACGTCGGCGTGCAGGCCGCCCGACCAGCGCTTGATCTTAAAGCTGATGCCGGTTTTTACGTCGGTCAGGGTGGCGACGCAGCCTTTGTAGAAGATTTTGTTGATCTTGTCCTTTTTCCAGTCCACCAGCTCGGGCTCGTACAGCGTTTTGGAGGATTTTCCGCTTTTTTTGGTGTACGCGGCGGATTCCGATTTGCTCAGCATGCGGATCAGGTCGCCCCGGATCCAGCCCGTTTTGCCGTCTGCCTTCACGCTGTACCATGTGTAGCCGTCCGCCTGGCAGGTTTTGCCCTGCAGCGTGCACAGCGTGCCTTTGCTGTGGATCACGGTGACCTCCTTTCCCTTGGAGGAGCCGGCCGCGCGCAGGATGACCTTATCCTTTTTGGTCACGGCCAGCGCGCCCTTCGACACCGACTTGGAAGAGGACGATGATGACGAAGAGGACGAGGAGGACTTGGAGGAGGAAGAAGCGCTGTTGATATAGTATTTGTACTCGCTTTCGGTGGAGGATTTGCAATACTTGGCCATGATATAGCCGGTCTTGCCGTTGAAGGTGACTTTATACCATTTTACGTTGTTCTTCGTGGTGGAGCCGGAGCTTTTGAGCACCGCGCCTTTTTTGGCCTGTCCCAGCGTATCCGCGCTGGTGGATGCCGATTTGCGCACGTTTACGCTGCTGCTTGTGGTTTTGATGTATTTCGTGCCGGCGGCCGCCGGTGCGGGAATCGCCGCGATCGCCAGCAATATCAAGAAAAGACACAGCAGGCGTGGGAAAAACACGCGTGGTTCGTGCCTGCTTTCGTTCATAATTCCTCCTTGCGGCGAATAATTTCAAAGGTATCCGACTATATTTTATTACAAAATTATCACAGAATCAATGGCTTTTGTAATAAAATGACGAAAAAATTTAACTTTTTCCGCAAGGACAGCGAACGGAGGGGATGACGGACATGAAAAAAGCGCGCTGGAGGCGAACGGCGGCATGCCTGGCCGCGCTCTGCGCTACCGCGCTGCTGGCGGCGGCGTTCCCGGCATTTCAAAACCATATACTGCGGCCGATTTCCCTTCTGCCTCCCGGGGCGCGGAAGGCAGAGCGGCGGCTGATCACGGTATGGAACGCGGGGGAGCTTCCCGGCGCGACGGCCTGGCTGCGGGAGCAGGCCGCGGCGTATGAAAAGGCGCATCCCGGAGACAGCGTATGGCTGCGGCGGGTGACCGGGCAGGATATCCGCGAAATGGACGCCGCGCCGCCCGACCTGCTCACGTTTTCCGCGGAGGTCAGCGTGCCGGAAGGGGAAGCCGTGCCGCTGTGCCTTTCGGGATACGCGCTGATGCTGCCGGAAAAGGAAACGGTCACCGAGGCTCCGCGCAGCCTCTTCGGCGTTTCGCCTACGCCCGATCCGGCCGTTACGCCGCGGCCGCCGCAGGGCACGTGGCCGGAGCGGTTCGCGGTGGACGATGGCTTCGGCGCACTGGCGCTCGCGTCCCTGGGCGGGCATACGGGCGGCTGCTTCGTCCCGGGGGACGAGGTGCTCAAACGCTTTCTGAACGGCGAGGCGGCGCTTTTGTCCGCAAACCAGATCGTTTCACTCGCCCGGAACGGCGCGGGCGGGCAGGCGCTGGCCGCGGCCTCGGCGACCGATCTTGTGCTGTACGCCGCCGCGCGGGAGGAAACCGGAGCGGGCGGCGATTTCCTGCGCTTCCTCCTGTCGCGGAAAGCCCAGCGGGCGCTGGCGTCGCAGGGGCTTTTCACCGTGCTCCCGGGCCTTCGGCTGTACGGGGCGGACAGGCCCGCGCTTCAGACGCTGGAGGCCGCGCTTGCCCGGGCGCGCCTTGCGCCCGCCGTTTCCTGGCCCGCAATAAAAAAGGAAATGATCCTGACGGCGCAGGCGCTGTACGAGGCCGGAGAAAGTGCTTCCGGCCTGCTTGATGAATTGTCCGGATTGTGATATCATAGAACAAATTGGTGGCAAATCAGGCGTTTACGGGAGGTATGGCATGCAGCAGGCAGAACATGTGTTGTCCGTGCAGGGCGTGAAGCGGCTGCCTTATTATCTGAAGTTCCTGAAGGAGCTGCAGAGCAAAGGCATACCGTATGTGCCTGCCGCCGCGATTGCCGATTCTCTCGAAATCTACGAGGTGCAGGTGCGCAAGGACCTCGCGGCGGTATCCAGCCTTCCGGGCAAGCCGCGCGTGGGCTTCAGCGTGGACGGCCTGATCGCCGATATCGAGCATTTTCTGGGCTACGACTGCGCCAATACCGCGGCGCTGGTTGGCGTGGGGCATTTGGGAAAGGCGCTGATGAGCTATAACGGCTTCGCCGATTACGGCCTGGATATCGCGGCGGCCTTCGATAAGGATCCCGCGCTGGCCGGGCAGCGCATTCACGGCTGCGAGGTGTTTCCCATGGAACGCCTGGAAACGGCGTGCCGCGAACGCAACCTGCTGATCGGCATCATCGCCACGCCGGCCGCCGACGCGCAGACCGTGTGCGACGCCCTGGTGCGGGCGGGCAT
The DNA here is from genome assembly GCA_902761825.1 of uncultured Eubacteriales bacterium. GTDB lineage: Bacteria > Bacillota > Clostridia > Christensenellales > Aristaeellaceae > SFMI01. The sequence continues at coordinate 322 of CACWLY010000102.1, read as the reverse complement.
CCGCGCCATATGGAATTTCGCGCATGTCCGCCTGCATGTGCCCGAAGGCGTGCTGGTGCAGAACGAGGACATGGCGGTCAGCTTCGCCCTGCTAAGCAGCCGGCTGGCAAAGACGCTCCGTGAAAATGAATGACGCGCGTGCTCATGGTATTTTTTTCCATGAGCCATGATGCGAATGGTGAAATAAGATAAGAAGCGCCGTATTTCCGCGAAACAGGCAGGGAATACGCGCTTTCTTCTGGCTCGCCCCGCGCTACTCCCTGCGGGAAGCGCGGGTTGCGGGCGGCAATCTGCGGATTGCCCGCCCTTAGCCTGCCTGCGG
>CACWLY010000101.1 GCA_902761825.1 uncultured Eubacteriales bacterium | reverse complement strand
TACTGCCTGCGGCAAGCGCGGGTTTCGGGCGGCAATCTTCCGGATTGCCTGCCCTCAGTCTCGCTTCGCTCGACGCTATTTCGCGCACAGTCGGCCAGCAAAGCTGGCCTGCCCGGAAGCGATGGCATACGCTATCCTACTGACAGCGGCAAATTGCAATTTTGACAAGTTACGCAGTCTCCGCAACTGGCGGGGCTGGGGGTTTCGAGCGCCCGAAAAACCTTCTCTTTGGATAGTTTTTGCGAGAAGCGGGCCGGTAGGCCCCGGATCGCGCAGGCCCTAACGTTCTTTTCTGCTCTTCATTCACCCTTCGTGAATTGGCTCTCAGAAGCGTATGAATTCAAGCGCTGTCCGTCACTCGGGCAGCGGCTCGTTTTCCGCTTCTTCGGCTTTTTGCGGCGCGGGCACGGCGATGATATATCCTTCGGGGGTTCTGGGGCCGTCGGGCATATCGCCCAGGGCGGCCTTCATGGAAACGATGGCTACCTCCAGCATGCCTTCATCGGGCTCGGCGGTGGTCAGCAGCTGCAGGGCCATGCCGGGCTTTCTCATCGCGACGCAGACCTTGCCGTCGTTATGCGCAAGGCCCTTGAGGGTTTCATAGCTGATGCCGGCCACGCAGGGAAGCAGCAGGATGCGGCTGAGGATGCGCACGAAGTAATGCGCGCCGAGGTCGAACCCGGTGAGCTGCAGAACCAGCACGTCGACGATGGAATAGAACACGATGGACAAAATGAAGGTGATCAGCAGGAAGCTGGTGCCGCAGCGGGGATGCAGGCGGCTGAACTGCTTCGCGTTGCCGGGCGTGAGCTCGATGCCGGCCTCGTGGTTATACACCGTCTTATGCTCGGCGCCGTGGTAGCGGAACACGCGCATCATATCGGGCACGCGGCGCACGGCGATCATGTATCCGATCAGCAGCGCGGTGCGCACAAGGCCGCTGGCGAGGTTTTTCAGCAGCAGCATGCCGCCGCTGGCCGTAGCCGGGAACAGCTTGATGATCAAATTGGGCAGCAGCACGAACAGGCCGATGGACATGGCAAGCGCCAGCACGATGGCCAGGCCCATCACGACCTTATCGACGCCCTTGCCCAGCTTTTTCGCCAGCCATTTTTCAAACCTGGTGGGCTCCTCTTCCTCCTGGCCGCCCATCTTCGCGCTTTCCTCAAGGGTTTTCATGCCGGTGCTCAGCATGGTGATCATGCTGACCGCGCCGCGGATAAAGGGCCAGCCCATCCATTTATGCTTTTTCGCGGGGGAAACATAGGGGTCGCGCTTGACGACGATCGAACCGTCGGGACGGCGCACCGCCAGGGCCACGTATTCGGGGGAGCGCATCATCACGCCTTCCAGCACCGCCTGGCCGCCGATATCCACTCTCTTATCTGCCATACAAAAAGTATCCTTTCCGGGGAGATCTTCTCTCCGCAAACCATTATACACGCATTCGCATACGCAGGCAAATGAAAATTCCATGAGAAATCCATAAAAATAACAAACGGAGGCCGGTTTCCCGCCTCCGTTTATTATCTGCATTACTTGTTCAGCAGATCGCCGTAGCGCTTCTTGAACTTGTCCACACGGCCGCCGGTATCCACCAGCTTCTGTTTGCCGGTGAAGAACGGGTGGCACTTGGAGCAGATTTCAACCTTCAGCTCCTTCTTGGTGGAGCCGGTGGTGAACGTTTCACCGCATACGCAGCGAACGACTGCCTCGCCGTACTTGGGATGGATGCCTTCCTTCATGCTTTTCACCTCTTCTGCGCATACTTGATCGGATTCATGGCGCGCAACCATGAGCCGCAAGTAGAAGTATAACATACCCCGTTTGGTTTTGCAAGGGCAAAATCGCCGGGCGGCAGCAAAAAAACCGTCTTTTTTTGAAAAAACCCCTTGCATTTTTCCCGGGAATGCGCTATACTATATAAGCTGTTTGAACGACAGCCAATGCGCCCCTAGCTCAGCTGGATAGAGTGTTTGACTACGAATCAAAAGGTCGTGGGTTCGAATCCCGCGGGGCGCGCCAAAAAAACGACTCCCCTTCATGGGGAGTTGTTTTTTTTGCGTCCAAGGGATTCGAACGGAGCGGTGGTGAATGACAGCCCAGTGGGCTGTCAGAGCCGCGAACGGGCTTCGCCCGCAGGCGAAGTCGAATCCCGCGGGGCGCGCCACCGGAATAGCCTTGAAAACACTAAGTTTTCGGGGCTTTTTCATTTCCCGGCTTTCCGTGGCTGACCGCCCTTTTTCGCTTTTTTGCGGGTTTTATCAATCGCAATGTCAATTTCAAGCGGTTGTCCGATTTGAAAAAGCAAGGATTTACAATGGTTTTTCAGTATTGGCTTATGTCAATCGCTGTGTCAATTTATCAAAAGCCATCCCTGCCGAAAGAATATCTTCCTTGCGCTTGTGGACATAACGATTCATTGTTGTCGTGATATCGGCGTGCCCTGCGATTGCCTGAATTGTTTTCGCCGTCACTCCTGCACTGGCTAATGAAAACGGCAGTCATCCTCCTTTTTCAACGAACCTTGACCTGTTAATTGAAGAGCTTGATCGTCTTTGCTCAAATTGAATCATCGCCATTAGAACAAAAGTGTGATTCCATGATACAGCGTAAAAAAGCAGCTCCCCTTTTCAGGGAGTTGTTCTTTTTTGCACGGATTAATTCTATTCGGGAGGCGTAGCAGCGCTACGTTGACCGGAATGAAGCAACGCCAAGACGGAAAAGACACCCAAAGATGATAAGATTTTAGATTGAGAATAGTATAAGCAATCCTTTTCGGAAGGATCGGCGCGATCCGCTCAGTCCGCCCGTTCCGAAGAGGAGACGATCTGGCCGCCGTCCATCTTATAGACGGCGTCGGCGTACCGCAGCGCGTCGTTTTCGTGCGTGACCACGAAAACGATCTTTTTCTGTTCGTGGGCATAATCGCGGAACGCGGACAGAACCAGGCCGGTGTTTTCGTCGTCCAGATCGCCGGTGGGCTCGTCGGCGAAGAGCAGATCGGGAGACTGGGCCAGGGCGCGGGCGATGGCCATGCGGCGGAGCTCGCCGCCGGAGAGCGCTGCGGGACGGGCGTCCCGCAGCGGCGCGATGCCCAGCCTTTCGAGCCATTGCGCAGCGGCTTTTCCGGGGAGCGGCTTCCGGTACAGCCGCGCCGGGAGCAGGACGTTTTCCATCACGGTCAGCGTGTCGATGGCGCTGCGGCCCTGGGGCACCACGCCGATCAATTCGCTCCGCAGGCGGGAAAGCGCTCTGTCGTCCAGGCCGTACAGGTCGGTGCCGTCGATCAGCACCCTGCCCTCGGTGGGCGCAAGCAGGCCGGAGAGCATGTTCAGCAGCGTGGTTTTGCCGCTGCCGCTTCGGCCCGTGAGCACGACGACCTCGCCGGCCGCGATTTCAAGGCTCACCGGCTTTACGGCATAGAAATAATTGGCGCCGCCCGTCTTTCTGAAATAGCGCCTGGAGATATTCTCAGCGTTCACGATCATATCAGTTTCCCTCCCGCAGGGCCGTGCCGGGATCGACGCGGCTCAGGCGATACGCCGCGATCAGGCTGGAAAGCGCGGCGACGGCCACGGACAGAAGAACCGTCCCGGCCGCGAGCAGCAGCATCCTCGCCGTATCCGGCATCAGATAGGGCAGCTTCAAAGCGCTCTCAATGAGCTGCGCGAAGGGAAAGAGCAGCAGCGCCGCCGCGCCAACGCCGATCACCCCGCCCAGCAGCCCGCACAGCGCGGACTCCAGCAGCACCATGCGGCCCAGCATTCCCCTGGACGCGCCGACCAGGCGCAGCACTGCATATTCCCGCGCGCGCTCGCGGACGATCAGCGCGAAAGCCAGCAGCAGGATGATAAACGCCAGCGCCCATACCGCCGCGATCAGGACCGTCACCGTGCGGCTGACGCCCGCCAGGCTGTCGGATACGCCGGTGATCATGCTGCGGGTGCGCACGGCGGTCACCTTGCGGATATGCCCGTTCAGCCGGCTGGCGACGGCGTCGATGTCATAGCCGTCCTTCACTTTAACGTATACGGCGGATATCACCCGGTCGCCGCTTGAAATCTTATGGCTTACGCCCTTTTCCTCGGCGGCCGAAAGCAGCGCGTTCATGGTGTCCATGTTGCAGTACACCGCGGTATCCAGGCCGGTGCCGGTGGCCTCCAGCCGGGCCACGACCTTGCAGCGCTGCTCATAGATGCGGATAATCTCGCCCACGTCGGCTTCCACCTTGCAGCCCACGGCCACGTCCATATCGCCCAGCTCCCGGGTCAGGCTGCGGGCGATCCAGGGCTGAACGGTGAAATCCTTTTCCGGATCGATGCCGATCACCTGAATCTTAATGGAGCAGCAGTCGGCCTTCAGCGAGGCCAGGAAGGTCTGGGGCGCGGCCTTTTCCACGCCTTCCACCTCCAGCGCCTTGTCCAGGGCGGAAGCGTCCATATAAAACGCGCCGGTGGTGCCTTGCAGGAACATGTTCTGAAAGCTAACCTTGCTCTGGGCCTCGGAGGGAACCAGAATGACGTCCGCGCCCAGGCGGGCTTCCAGGCTGCTCAGGCCGCTGCGCAGGGACAGCACCACCGCCGATCCGGCGAACACCGCAAAGGCCAGAAAAGCGGTGAGCAGGGCCAGAATCGACGTGCGTCCGGGCTTGCGCGTGAGGTTCTTTAACGGCAAAGAAAACTTCTTCATGATTTCTGTCTGGCGGTCAGGACCGCGCCGGCCAGGGCGCACAGCAGCGCGGCGGAAAACAAAAGAATCATCGCGGGCCGCATCACCATCCGGCAGCGCATGGTGCTCATGCGGCAAAGATCGATGAGCGTTCCCGGCGTCAGGATGCCCAGCGCGCAAACGGGCAAGCCGCTCAGATAGACGCCCGGACGGGCGCGTTTTACGCACAGGGCAATCGCGGCCAGCACGCCGAGCGCGCAGCCCAGCCCCATAAGCGCCTGCCCCGCCCAGTGGCACGGGCCGGAAGAGCCGTCCTCATGGACGCAGGGGGACAGAAAGGTCTGGCTGCCGATGACGATGACGAGCGACAGCGTCAGCATAACGATTGCCGGAATTACCTGCTTTTTCATGGCTTTTCACTTCCCGAAATTCTCATTGATCACTTCCCGGGCAACCTTGCCGTGCTCCAGCACGATGGTGCGCTGGGCGGCTTCGGCCACCTCGGGGTCGTGGGTCACGACGATGAGCGTGGTGCCTTCCTTATGCAGCTGGGCGAACAGGTCCAGCACGATGTTTTCGTTGGCCTCGTCCAGGTTGCCGGTGGGCTCGTCGGCCAGGATCAGCTCGGGATGATTGATCAGCGCCCGGGCCACACAGACGCGCTGCTGCTCGCCGCCGGAAAGCTGGCTGGGCAGATGCCGGGCGCGCTCGCGCAGGCCCACGCGGCCCAGGGCTTCCAGCGCCTCCTTCTCGTCGGGCATGGAATGGTAATACTGGGAAACCATCACGTTTTCCACGGCGGTCAGATAATTGACCATATGAAACTGCTGGAAGATCAGGCCGATCTTGTCGCGCCGGATATCCGTCAGCCTTTTGCTGTTTTCTTTGGAAATATCGACGCCGTCCAGCAGCACTTCGCCCTTGGTGGGCTTATCCATGCAGCCGATGATGTTCATCATGGTGCTTTTGCCGCTGCCCGAGGGGCCCATGATCGCCACCCATTCCCCCTGGTCCACATGAATGCTCACATTGTCCAGGGCTTTGAGGTCGCCGTATATTTTCGACACGTTTTTCAATTCCAGAAGGCTCATGCTTATTCTCCTTTCAGTACCAGGGCGGGATCGATGGCTACCGCGCGCTTGATGGGCAGCAGGCACGAGGCCGCCGCGATGGCCATGGACACGATGATGGCGGCGGGCAGCAGCAGGGGCTGGAAGGTAATGGAGGAGCCGAACACGTTGACGCTCACCACCTGAGCGAACGCGAAGCCCAGCACGGCCCCCATCACGCCGCCCAGCAGCCCCAGGAACAGCCCTTCGCCCAGGAACTCCGCCCGGATCGAGCTGTCCGACGCGCCCAGGGCTTTGCGCAGGCCGATTTCCCGCCTGCGCTCGGAAACCACCGCCATCATTGTGGTGCTGACGCAGATCATGGTCAGGAGCAGCACGACCAGCGTGACCAGAAACACCAGCGCCGTCAGCTTTTCAAGCACCGACGCTTCGGAGCGCGCCACGCGCTTGACCAGCCGGGCCCGGACGCTGCCGCTGCTTTCCGTGATCGTGCCGGCGTAGGCTTCGAGCTGGTCGACGCCCGCGGAAACCGAAAGCTCCGCCACGTCCAGTTTATCCTCGCCGGTCATGGTTTCCATGTCCGCGAGTGAGAGGAAAACATAGCCCTCCTCCTCGCCGCCGGTGGTCAGGATGCCCTTCACGGTAAAGTTCAGCGTCCTGGGACGGACGGTCACGGCGGTTTCGGTGGCTTTGTTGAGCGCGTCCACCACGGCGGCGGAGGTCACGGTAGCGCCCGTCAGCGCGTCCACGCCGCCGCCCAGCGTCAGGGGCAGGGATTGTCCGATAAACTGGCGCAGGAAGGCCTCGTCCTCCGGGATTCGTCCGCCGTATTCCGGGGTCTGCGTGGAGGCGTCCACGGAAAGGGAGGCGATCCTCGCTTCCTCATCCAGCGCCGCGCTGACGTATACGATCCCGCCGCCGAAGCCCTCCGCCTTGCCGGACAGCGACGCGCCGGGAACGCGGCTTTCCTCCGGGGTTTTGTCCGCGGCGCTGCTTGTCGGCTGGTACGTCAGCTCCATCGTGGAGCCGACCTTCACGCCGATGATATCCGCGATTTCCCTGCCCACCAGCACCTGCCGGGTTTCGGCGGGGTATTCGCCCTCTACGCTGAAATAGGGGCTGGTTTTGGTGATCTCGGCAAAGTCCGTTCCCGCGGCGGTGAAGGACTGCTGCCGGGTGGTCATATCCAGCCGCACATAGCGATAGGGCGCCGCGCCGACCAGCGCGTCCTCCGGGATTGCCCGCAGGGCGTCGGCCAGGCTTTCGCCGTTCAGCGTTTCGCCGTCCTTGGCCAGCAGCAGCATATTCGCGCCGTAGGAGCGGAACTGCGCGCCCATCTGCCGGGGCACGTCCACGTAGATCGTCACCAGGCCGGCCAGGATGGTGGCCCCGATCCCGATGGACAAAAGCGCGATCAGCATTCTGGAGCGCCGCCTGAGCAGCGACGCGGTGATCATGCGCAAAAACATCCTTCGTCTGGTCATCGTTCCTTTCACCCCCCTCAATGTCCGCCGTGCAGCACTTCCGCGGGCCGCAGCCGCAGGATCTGCCGGATGGCGGGAAGACTGCCCGCGACGGTGACCAGCGCGATCAGGCCGGCCACGATCGGCGCGACCCTGGGGTTCATGTCGATGGCCGAGCCGAACACGCTGTGCCCGATGAGCTGCGCGAAGCCGAAGCCCAGGAAATACCCGGCCCCGAACCCCACGAGGGCGGTGATCAGGATCTCCGTCATCACCACGCCGGTGATCGAATGATCCCGCGCGCCGATGGCCTTGAGCAGGCCGATCTCCTGGCCGCGCTCCATGACGGAGGCGGTGACCAGGTTCGATATGCCCAGGGCTGAGCCGATCAGGCTCAGGGCGGTGATCAGGATCATGAGCAGCTTCGTCTTATCCAGGATCGCGCCCTCGCTCTCGGCCACCTTGCGCACGGCGCTGGCCACCGAGCCGGTGATGACCTCCTGAATCTGATAGCAGATGGCGCTGACGTAGGCCGTGCAGTACCAGGTTTCATAGTCGCGGCTGGACAGCGCGGCGGGATTGCGCGCCGCCCGGCGGGCCAGCTCGTTGTCCGGCGTGGTCAGGGCGGACACCTCGATGGAGGCCACCTTGTTCTCCCGGTCGGTCAGATCCTGCACCAGGTCCAGGATGGCGAAGATCTGCTCGTCCTCGTCGCCGCCCGCGTCGTATATGCCCGCGATGGTCACGTCTTTTTCGCCCTGCGAGGCGGCGATATGCACGGTATCGCCCGCGTGCCAGCCCATTTTCTGCGCGAGCAGCGCGCCGGCCATGATCTCGGAGGCGGCGTTTTCGTCCTTCTCGTCCAGCCAGCGCCCTTCCGTCACGTCCCACCACGAGCGCATGCCCACAACGCCCGCGTCCAGGCTTTCCCCGGTGGGCAGGTCGAGGTGATGGTTGAACCACGTGCCGGTCATTTTGACCGCGCTTCCGTCGGGCAGCGTCGCCTGCGCGTCCAGGAAGGGCGTGAAGTCCACGATATTGAAGGCCCAGAAGATGGTCTTCAATTTGCCCAATTCGTCCTCCCGCAGGTAGGCGGCGTTCAGCGAATCGCCTTCGCCCACGTCGTATATATCGGATAGCAGCGAGGAATCCTTGGGCTTTACGGTGATGTTGGCCCCGTAGTTCTTCAGCTCCTTGTTGACCTTTTCCTCCACGCCGAGCACCACGTTCAGCATGCCGGTCGCCAGGGACGCGCCCAGGGCGATCGTCAGCGCGATCAAAAGCATTTTGCCCTTCTGATGAAAGAGCACGCCGCGGATCATACGGAACAGCATTGTGTTGTATCCTTTCTCTCTGCCTTTCCCCCCGAGGGGAAGGCGGCGCAATGCGCCCTTATCTGAATTCTTTTTCGCCGGCGATGATATCGCTCAGCCTGAAAACAAGGTTTCCGTCTTTCACTTCGTACGGCAGCGGAATGGGATTGCAGCCGCCCTTGAAGCCAATGGTGTTGATGTTCATCACCACGTCGCAGCGCTTGCAGATGATCTGCCCGCTGCGCTCGAAGTATCCCGCGTTGCCGCAGACCTCGCAGGCGTCCAGGCCCACGCCGAAAGCGGCGGAACCCGGCTTTTTCACCACGATCCAGCGGACGTTGATATTCTTTTCGGTCTTGTATTCAAAGCGGTGCAGATGCCCGTCGCTGACGTTTTCCATGGGCACTGAAATGACGCCCGCCTCCTGTTCCACGGTGTAGGCTTCCGGCGCGGACAGCTCCACCTGTTTCGTGTCGCTGGTTTTCACCGCGGTCATGATGACGGCGCACAGGATCAGGCAGATCAGAACGCCCGCGGCCACCCGCCGCCAATGCCGGTTCCGGGCCTTCAGCTTGCGCAGCTGCGCGGGGTTGTCATAGGGGTCTTTGATGACCGTGCCCTGACGGAACAGCAGCGCGGCCAGCAGCGCGGCGATGCCCGCCATGACCCAGATGAACAGCATGGCGTGATTGGCGGTGAACATCATCCAGCCGCCGATCCAGCCGTAGTCCGCGTCCGTGTATTTCACGGACCAGCCCAGCCATTTGGCGCGGTTCACCCAGGGCACGAAAAAGCGGCCGAAGCAATACACAGCGAAAGAAAGGAGCCCCGCGTTCAGCGCGGCGGGGACGAGGCCGAAGGGCTTTATATACAGCGCGCAGCGGGAAAGCAGGCGCGAACTGACGAGCAGCAGCACCAGCGCGCCCAGCCACCCGGCCATGCGCACCAGATAATACGAGGAAAGATACCCCTGGCCCATGGTGTTGAAGCTGAACGGATACAGCAGCACGCCAGGCAGGGAATAGAAAATCAGCGTTGCCGACAGAAGAGAACCCGCCGCGCATAAAAAAGCGCGGCCCGCGCGCGCGCGTCCGTTTTCCTTCCTGCCGAACAGGATGGAAAAAAGAAGGATGAGCAGGGTCAGCGACAGGACGACGGCATAGATATAATGATTCCAGTGGCTGGAAATGATCAGCTTTGTATTGAATTTGACCGCGGCAAGGGCGACGGAAGCGAGAACGCCCGCGCCCAGCGCGGCGCCGTGGACCGTTCGTCCCTTTTTGCCCGACAGCCGGGACAGCATGACGTGCATGAGGGTGGTCAGGGTGACGGTCAGGAACAGGTCCTGCGTCACCATCCAGAGATACTTGAACACGGTAAAACCCCCGTAAAAATGATTGCGCGTAAACGCGTCGAATGCTGGCATGCCCTCCCCCGCGGAAGACATGCCAGCACGGAAACGGGATCAGATGATATCCGGTATGATTACCATTCCTTGACGAACTTCCAGCCGGTCCAGGTGGCGGTCAGGGGTTCGGTCCAGAAGCCGTCCTTGGCTTCGACGCCGGTCTCGGCGTCCACGTGGAGCAGATAGCCGTTTTCAGCGGGGCTCTTGATGTACAGGGTGATGGTGTATTCGCCCTCGGGCAGGGGGATGTTGTTGCCGTAGTGGGGGCCGTCGGAAGCGGCCATGGGCATCATGGAGCCGGAATACACTTCCTTGCCTTCCAGATCCTTGATGACGAAATCAATGCTCAGGTAGGGCACCCAGCCGTCCACGGGGAAGCCGTAGGGGTTCTCGTTGGCGGTGAGGTCCACTTCGATG
>CACWLY010000100.1 GCA_902761825.1 uncultured Eubacteriales bacterium | reverse complement strand
CTGCCGCGTCCTCGCGGCGGCGAAGCGGCTGAAGGAACGGAAAAGCAATCGTTCTCCGTATTGCTTTACTTTTCCGTTCCGCGCAGGAACGCGGTGCTGATCAGCGAATAGATCAGATAGGTGATCAGCGTTCCGAAGCAGACGTCCGACAGGAAATGATTGGTCATATGGATCCGGTTGTAGCCGTAGAGCAGCACAAACGCGCAGGCCAGGGCAAAGGCGATCCCGTTCTTTGCGGCGCTGCGCTTTTTCATTGCGTCGGTCAGCATCGGCAGCGAAAACATCATGCTGGCAATCGTCATGTTGCCGCTGGGCCAGGATTTGAAATTGTCGTTGCTGCCCGCCAGGTTCGGAATCATCTGCCACCAGGAGCGAAAACCGCTCTTCGGGTCGTCCAGCGTGATCAGGTACTTGTACCGCGGGCGGGAAGCCACCTGCTTGAGCCAGAGGTTCACGTTGTCCGCGGCAATGCCCGCCACGAGGATCGCCGCGCCGACCGCGATCAGCCTGTCCGGATTGCCGTCGTCAACCAGGCAGATCACCGCAAACGGCACCCAGGCGTACAGCGCCGCCCAGAACAGCCAGCTCAGCACGGAAAGCATTGCGGAGGATTCCCCGGCCGTGTAGCCAAGCAGCGCGCGGACAGCCTTGCCGTTATAGCTGTTGGAATAGTAGACCGCCATGAACCAGCCGAGGATCAGCAGCGCGCGGGCCAGCAGGCGATAGCCGTCGCCCTTCTTTTTCAGGCCCGCGTACAGGCAGGCCCCCGCCGCCGGATACAGGCAATAGGAGAAATAGGAGCCGTAGGTGGCGAAGAAAGCGCCCAGGTCGGTCTTGTTCGCCAGCGCGACGTTGATTTCAAAGTCTTTGAAAGAGCCGATGACGATGCCCAGCGCGCAGGCCGCGACGACCGCCCAAAAGCAGGCCGTCGGCATCGACATAATGGTTTTTCTTTTCATGGATAAGCCTCCTTTGCAGCGCCCGGGGGGTTTTCCCCGAATGCGGCCGTTCCGATCTGTTTTCCGAATGCGCCGCCCGCCCCGTTGAGCGTCCCGGCATGGATTTTCAGCTTCGGTCCTCCCGATGAATACCTGTTTGCTTCTTTCTGCGCTGCGATTCGCTGATCCATTATACTATAACGGAAAATCAAAATCAACGATTCGGGGATGATCGGCGGCTTTCGGGTGAAATTTATCTTGAGCCGAAGCCTGTGACAGTGTTACAATGACTGTAAGCTCACAAGCAGGAAACGAAGCCCGCTCCGGCAGACGATGCCGGCGGATAAAAAACGGTCGGGACGCTGATTTGCTGAAATAATAAAACAAAGGGGAAAGAACGCATGAAAAAACGGATTCTCGTCTTCCTTGCGGCGCTGGCGCTTGCCTGCGCGGGCATCGCCTGCGCCGGAGCGGAGATCCTGTCGGCCGCGGATCTGAACGCCGGCGGCGTAAAGGTGGGTATTTCCATGGGCAGCGCCGCCGAGGAGGCCATGCGGCAGGAAGCGCCGAACGCCACGATCGAATACTACACCGATAATTTCCTGGGATACACGGCCGTGGCGCAGGGAAAGCTGGACGCCTACGTATACGATCTGGCCCAGATGGAACGCGCCGTTCAGAACGGGCAGAGCGGCGTGCGGCTGCTGCCGGAAACCATGCGGTATACGGTGAAAATCGCCGTCGGCGTCAGCCCGGTTTCCCGTGTCCCCGATCTTACGGAAAAGGTCAATCAGTTCATCCGGGAAGCGCGGGAGACGGGGACGCTCGACGATATGTATGAAAGATGGGTCCTGACCGATTCGCCGAAGATGCCCGCGATCGGATTGCCCGAAAAGCCCGGGTATCAGCTCGTCGTTGGAACGACGGGCACGGTGCCGCCCTACAGCTACTATGAGGGCGACGGCCTGACGGGGTATGACATCGAATTGGCCTACCGCTTCGCCGCGTGGCTTGGGGCCGGACTGAAATTTGATATTTACGATTTCGGAAGCATCGTTCAGGCCGCGGGCGGGGGCAGGATCGATCTGGCCATGTCCAACCTGCAATACCTTCCCGAGCGGAGCGAAAGCGGTTCCATCATTTTCTCGGATATACTGTTCGAGGAGAAAATGGGAATCATGGTCCGGCAGGAAGAGGCAAGCGGCGCGGCGGGCGGCTTTACATCGCTCGATCAGCTGGACGGCAGGCGCATCGGCGTGCAGACCGGCACGACCGCGGCGGATATTACGCTTGGCCGCCTGCCCAACGCCCAGATCAGCTATTTTACCACCTTCCCGGACATGGCGATGGCGCTGAAAACCAACAAGATCGACGGCTTCCCCGGCGACGGGCTGGTTTTGAAGCAGATGGCGCATGAGGACCCCAGCCTGGTCGTGCTGGATGAAATGCTGCGCACATACGACTGCGGGTTTGTCCTGGCGAAAAACGAAAAGGGCAGAGCGCTGCAGGCCGAGCTGAACGCGTGGATCGGCAAAATGCGCGAAAGCGGCGAGCTGGATCGGATAACGAAAAAGTGGACCGAAAGCCCGGAGAGCGAACGGACCGTGCCGGAGTACAAATCGCTGCCCGCCCCGAAGGGAACGCTGACCATGACGACCGAGGGCACCTTCCCGCCCATGAACTATTACCGCGGCGAGGAATGCGTCGGCATGGAAATCGAGCTGTGCGCCCTGTTCTGCCGGGACTGCGGCTACGGCCTGAACGTGACCACCATGGACTTTGACGGGATGCTGGCCGCCGTGCAGTCCGGCAAGGTGGATTTCGCCATTTCCGGCATCGCGATCACCGAGGAACGGAAGGAAAGCGTGCTTTTCTCCGATCCGTATTATACCGGCGGCACGATGATGGCGGTGCTGCGGGCCGAGGAGGCCGCGCCGGAGACCGTCCGGAGCGGCATCGCGGCCAGCTTCAGCAAAACCTTCATCCGCGAAGACCGCTGGCGGCTGTTTGCGGAAGGCGTGCTGAACACCCTCATCATCACGGCGCTGTCCATCCTGTGCGGCACGGCGCTGGGCTTTTCTGTGTTCATGCTGTGCCGGAACGGGAACCCCGTGGCGAACGGCGTCACGCGCTTTGCCATGTGGCTGGTGCAGGGCACGCCCATGGTGGTGCTGCTGATGATCCTGTATTACATCATTTTCGGCAAGTCGGCCATCAGCGGCATCCTGGTGGCGGTGATCGGCTTTTCGCTCACCTTCGGCTCCTCGGTGTTCGGGCTGCTGAAAATGGGCGTGGGCGCGGTGGACCGCGGCCAGTATGAGGCGGCCTACGCCCTGGGCTATTCCAGCCGCCGCACCTTCTTCAAAATCATTCTGCCCCAGGCCCTGCCCCATGTGATGTCCGCTTACAGGGGCGAAATCGTGGGGCTGATCAAGGCCACGGCCATCGTGGGCTATATCACCGTGCAGGATCTGACCAAAATGGGCGATATCGTGCGCAGCCGCACCTATGAAGCCTTCTTCCCGCTGATCGCGATCACCGTGATTTACTTCGTGCTGGAAGGACTGATCGGCTTCCTGGTGGGCAGGATCGGGGTCGGCTTCAATCCCAGGCGCAGAAAACCCGCCGACATTCTGAAAGGGGTGAAAACCGATGATTAAAATCGAGCATCTGAAAAAGGAATACCCCAACGTCACGCCCCTCCAGGATGTCAGCGTGGAAATCCACGACGGCGACGTGATATCGGTCATCGGCCCCTCCGGCACGGGCAAGAGCACGCTGCTGCGGTGTATCAACCAATTGGAAAAGCCCACGTCGGGCAAAATCTGGGTGGACGGCCTGGAAATCACCGATCCCAAATGCGATATCAATAAGGTCCGCCGGAAGATGGGCATGGTGTTCCAGTCGTTCAATCTGTTCGGCCATAAGACCGTGATCGAAAACATCATGCTCGCGCCGATGGATCTGCTGAAAAAGCCGAAGCAGGAGGCCTACGATACGGGCATGCGCCTGCTGCGCACCGTGGGCCTGGCCGAAAAGGCGCTGAACTATCCCGACGAGCTCTCCGGCGGCCAGAAGCAGCGCATCGCCATAGCGCGCGCCCTGGCGATGGACCCGGACGTGATCCTGCTGGACGAGCCCACCAGCGCCCTGGACCCCACGATGGTGGGCGAGGTGCAGGCGGTTATCCGCGACCTGGCGAAAACCGGCAAAACCATGATGATCGTGACGCACGAGATGAGCTTCGCCCGGGCCATTTCCAACCGCGTGTTCTATATGGACGAGGGCGGCATATACGAGGACGGCGCGCCGGAGCAGGTGTTCGACCATCCGCTGCGGGAGAAGACCCGCCGCTTCGTGCGCAGGCTGAAGGTGCTGGAGCTGACCGTCGAAAGCCGGGATTACGATTTCCTGGGCATGGCCGGAAAGATCGCGCAGTACTGCAGCAAGAGCCAGATCCCCCCGAAGCTGGAAAGCCGGATACAGCTTGCCTTTGAAGAGATCGTCCAAACGCTGCTGATGCCCGTTTTGACGCATCCGCGCGTCAAAGCGGTCGTCGAGTATTCCGAAGCGGAGGAAAGCGCCTGCCTGACCGTCCGCTACAACGGGCCGCCCCTGAATATCGCCGGGCTGGGCGACGAACTGTCCCTGTCCGTACTGAAGGGGATCGTCTCCGGGATGGCGTACGAGGCGATCGACGACGGGGAGTACACGAACCAGTTCGCCGTGAGAATTGAACAGAAATAACAAGCGATTGGCCTTGAAATCAGCAAGTACGATTGAAAGGAAGGATCACCATGAAGAAACTTACGGCGCTTCTGCTGTGCGTTATCCTGCTTGCGGCGCTCCTGACCGGGGCGGCGGAGGAACAGGCACCGCTCAGAAAGGTCATCTTCGATACCGATATGCTGTACCTGAGCGACGACGCCGTGGCGATGTTCATGCTCGCCGCCGCGGACAGCCGCGGGCAATTGGAGCTGCTGGGCGTGACCACCGTTGGGGCAAACTGCTATACCGCGCAAGCCTCCTGCGCCGCCCTGCGGCAGCTGGAACTGATCGGCCGGTCCGATATCCCCGTTTATCAGGGAACGGACGTGCCGCTGGGCGGCTTCCGGGATATGGAAACGGAAGCCCGGCTGTACGGCGTGCCCTATTACTGCGGTGCGTACTGGAGCTTTGCCACCAACTGGTTCGTCAATCCCTACGACCGGCCCACCGATTATCTGGATCTGGGGGAAGAGCCGATGTTCGGCTATCCCGAAACCCGGCTTCAGGAGCAGACCGCCTGGGACTTCATGATCGAGCAGGTGCATCAGTACCCGGGAGAGGTGACCATCATGGCGGTGGGCGCGGCCACGAACGTCGCCATCGCCATTCAGAAGGACCCGACCCTTGTAAACGACGCCGCCGGCATCATTTATATGGGCGGCGATATCGACGTGCCGGGCAACGCTTCCGCCGCGGCGGAAATGAACTGGTTCTACGATCCGGACGCCATTAAACTCTGCCTTGCCGCCGATTGGAAAAGCCAGCTCGTCGTGCCCGATGATCTGGCCCAGCAGATTTACATGGATACCGCGATCTACGCAAGGCTGCATCAGATGGAGGTCAACCGGATCACGGAGCTCGTTTTCGTGAACGAGGACAATTATGATCCGTCCTATACGCACTATGTGTGGGACGTGGTCGTTCCCGCCGTTTTCCTGCGGCCCGATATCATGACGGACCTGCAAACGCGCTACCTGACCGTGGACGACCAGCGCGGCCTGAACTACGGGCGGGCGGTCAGCTGGGCCCAGCATAACAACAACGACCTGGAGACCGGCCGGGGCATGCCGGAAGGCGTGAAGCCGGTGCAGATCCTGATGAAGATCGACGAGGACGCCTTCTGGGATTTCTACGCCGAAATGCTGACGGGAAAGCTCGATTGACCTTCCGGGAGCCATGATGCGAAGGTGAAATACAAGCAGGGAGAACGGCGGGGGCAGCGCCCTCGCCGTTCTCCCTTTTCTTTATTCACCCTTTATGAATTGGCTTTCACAATGCCGAAAAAGCAAAAATGAAAGAGCGGTAGACAATAGCTGCATATTATGGTATAATAATTTAAAATATGACTGTTATTCAGGCCGGCGGGCGAGGGAGCGAAGCGGGCTGCGCGGGATAATCCGGAAAAAGGGCAATCGATCGTTTATAATTCGCTGTGAAAGCAGCTGTATACAACCGCCGGGGGAGACTGGACAGATGAACTGGATCGTCGTAGCGGATAACAGCGCTGAATTGTTGCAGGACGCCGGGCATATCCTTTGCAAGCGGAAGATGCGCGTGACCGGGTTCAGATTCGGGCAGGCGCTGCTTGAGTTTCTGAAGGACAACCAGCCGGATCTGATCCTGCTGGGCAGCGTGCTGTGGGAAATAGGCGGTTTTGAGGCGATAACCGCCCTGAAAAATGCGCATAAGACGGGCAAGGAGATTCCCGTTCTGCTGATGGCGGGACGGGCGGAACAGGATATGGAAGCGCGCGCGCGGGCCATGGGAGCCGCCGGCGTGGTGAAAAAGCCGCTCGTGGCGTCGGAACTGATGGCGAACGTGCTTAATATCCTTGCGTCGAACCCGCAGCCGGGCGTCCAGGAGAACGCCCCGATCTGCAATACGCTGGAGGAGGTTGCCAACACGCTGGAGGAGCGCAACGAGTCCACCATCGGCATGTGGATGGGCAGCGAGGCGTTCGGCAACGTCTATCGCCATATGCTCCGTTATCTGGAACGCTATCACGGCATCGCGTTCCAGATTTTGTTTACGGTGGAGATTTCAAAATCGTTCGACGCGCGCCAGCGGCTGGAAATCATGACGCAGTTCCGGCGCAGATTGCAGATGTCGCTGCGCAGCAGCGACATGATGATGGAGAGCGGCGAGAACCAGGTGTTCCTGCTGCTCCCGGAGGTGGGAGAGGCCGACATCGGCCACGTGATCTCGCGGGTGATCGAGGACTGGAAGAAAACGGAATACGGCCCCAGCACCGATATCATCTCCGAAGTGCGGCAGGCGAATCTGAATCGTGGCGCGGCCCAGGAGGACGCCAAGCCCCGGACGGACTGGGTCGTGGTGGTGGACGACGACGTAGCCAATCTCAAGATGGCCGGCCTGATACTGAGCAGGCAGCATATGCGCGTGACGGCGCTGAAATCCGGGCGCGCGCTGCTGGAGTACATCCGCAATAACACCCCCGACGTGATCCTTCTGGACGGCGGATGCCGGAGATGGACGGCTTTGAGACGATGCGGCTGCTCAAACAGGAAATGACGCCGGGGCAGGAGATTCCCGTCATCTTCCTGACGGCCGACGACAACGCCGAGTCCGAGATGAAGGGCCTGAACCTGGGCGCAATGGACTTTATCAAAAAGCCCTTCGTGCCGGACGTGCTGACGGTGCGCGTGAAGCACATCATCCAGCTTTCCCGGCTCCGGAAAAACCTGGCCGAGGAAGTGGAGCTCAAGACGCAGGAGAACGAAAACCTCTCCCTGCACGTGGTGCAGACCCTGGCGGAGACGATCGACGCCAAGGACACCTACACCAACGGCCACTCCGGCCGGGTGGCCGAGTACGCCCGTCAGATTGCCCAGCGCCTGGGCTATGGCAAGAACCAGCAGAACGAGATCTACATGATCGGGCTTCTGCACGACGTGGGCAAGATCGGCGTGCCGGACAGCGTGATCAACAAGCCCTCGCGCCTCACCGAGGAGGA
>CACWLY010000099.1 GCA_902761825.1 uncultured Eubacteriales bacterium | reverse complement strand
TCAGCTTAGCCAGGGCGAAAAATCCATCCCAAATCTGATAATCTTTTATACTGAGAATAGTATCACTGTTGCTCGTTCTTTTATGAGAACCAATATACCCGTAAACAAAGAGGATATTGCAGATTGGCTTCTGCAATATCCCCTTATTTGTCTGTTTCTCTTTTCGGAAGCCGACGCTGACGTCAGCCTTTTTCCGTCCAATGAACGCGTTCCGCCCGGGGAAAGAGGGCGGCCAGATCGCGTTTGGCGTTGACCAATACGGGATGTCCGCCGGCGCGCAGGATCGCCGCGTCGCCGCGGCTGTCGCCGTAGCAGGCGGTAAGCGCGTCGCGGTTCAGATTGTGATCGGCCAGCCAGGAATCCAGGCGGTTCACCTTCTCAAGCCCGCGGCAATTGGGGCCGAGGACCGTTCCGTCGGGCGCGCAGGGCGTGCACAGCAGGATATCCGCGCCGATCAGGGGCGCGACGTACTGCATGTAGCATTGGCAGCTCGCGCTGCACAGCAGCACCTGATCGCCGTCGGCAGCGTGCGACTGGATCCGGCGCAGGGCGGACGGAAACGCGCGGTCGGCCAGCGTCTGCGCGAAAGAGCGCAGAAATGCGTCGCGTTCTTCCTGAGAAAGCCGGGCGAGAAAGGCGTGGCTGCGCTTTTTTGCCGTCAGCGCGTCGGTGAGCTTCAAACGGTAAAGGCACCCGTATAAGGCGGATCTCAGCAGGCCGGAAAGCGGGAGCAGCTTTTTTTTGCGCGCGAAAAGAAGCAGCGAAACCACGCTGTCGCCGCGGATGATCGTCCCGTCAAAATCGAAAATGGCTATTTTATCCATGACGGTCAGGCAAGATACCCGGTATCGGTTTGCTTGAGCGTTACGGTTTGGCAGATCTCATCCAGCAGGCCCTGGGCCGCGTCGTAGTCGCCGTCATAGGCGCTCAGGGAAAAACAGTATTCCATGCCGCCCGCGTAGATGTCATAATAAAGGAAAATGATGGTAAAGGTTTGCCCGCGGCTGTCGGTCATATCATAGGCGATGGCGGTTTCCAGCATGCGGCCGGCGGGCGTATCGCGCACGATGCCGTCATGCACCATCCGCACGTTGCTGTCCTCGGGATAGCCGTCCCGCACCAGATCCAGGTAATCGGGGGCTTTGGCTAATTCGGTTTCAAAGGAGTCGTAGGTGGGCGCCTTGACTTCCACGCTGAACTCATAGCGGTTGTCGCCAGGGATCCAGATGCGGATATCATAGATTTCATCCGCTCCTTCGCTCTGCGATTCCTGTATATGCTGCCAGTAATGATCGAGCGATTCGTCATCCAGCATTTCAAATCCCTCGAATATGTTCAGCGAATAGCCGTAAACGAGGTTTTCGTAGGAGACCAGGTTTCCGTACTGCAAATGCCGGTAGAAAGAGGAGCCGACCGCCTGCGCGGACAGGCAGAGACACATCGACAGCGCGAGCAGCAGGCAAAACGCACGCTTTTTCATGATTATTTCCTCCAATTTTTTCCTGCGTATATTGTAGCATGATCGCGGTCCCGCGTCAATCGCCTGTCTTCAATGTGACCTCGCCCGCGGCAAGGCGCACCGTGCCGGTTCCGGTATCGATCAGCAGCGCGCCGTCCTCGTCAATCGCCGCCGCCGTGCCCTCGCGCCAGACGCCGCGCTCCTGCCAGCGTACGGCGCGCCCCAGCGTAACGCAGGCTTCCCTGTATTCCGCCATATGCGAGGGAACGGTGTTCAGCAGCATAAAAACATGCCGGTGGATCGCGGCGGCGAAATGCTCCGTTCCGCAGGGAGAACCGCCCCGCGGATAGAGGGAAGCCGCGATGCCGCGCAGCACTTCGGGAAAATCCCGCTGGCTGACGTTCAGGCCGATCCCGGCGATCACGCCCAGAAGCGCTTTGCCTTCCCATACGCCCTCGCACAGAATGCCGCATACCTTTTTGCCCCGGTACTGCAGATCGTTCACCCATTTGATGTCCAGCGTCAGCCCGGTCAGCTCCGCGACCGCCCGGCGGACGGCTACGGCGCAGAGCGTCGTCAGCGTCCCAGCGGGCAGACCGCTTTTGATCACCAGGCTCATGTACAGCCCGCCGTCCTCCGAGGCGAACGCGCGCCCCATCCGCCCCCGGCCGCCGGTCTGCCGGTCGGCCAGGACCAGGCTGCCGTGCGCCGCGCCTTCCTTGAGCCAGGCGCGGGCGTCGTTGTTTGTGGAAACCGTTTCCCCGTATGCGCGCAGGGGAATGCCGGGCAAAAGCGACTGCAATAATTTGATATCAGCCATAAATATCCTTTCCGTGCGTTGACCGCGAAACGCGTTTTGCTTTATAATAGACGTGCGAACGGAGGACGGCGGCGATGAAAACGATGATTGTGACCGGCGGCGCGCGCGGGATCGGCGCGGAACTGGTGCGGCATTTCAGCGGCAGCGGATGGCGCGTGGCTTTCTGCTGGAATACGAGCGCGGAGGCGGCCGAAATCCTGTCGCGCGAAACGGGCGCGATTCCGCTTCCGTGCGACGTGCGCAGCGAGGATCAGGTGAAGGACATGCTCGCTCGGGCGCGCAAACAGCTGGGGCATATCGACGCGCTGATCTGCAATGCCGGCGCGGCGTGGAGCGGCCTGACCGAGGAAATGCCGCTGACGGAATATGAGAGGCTGACCGATACCAACCTGCGCGGCGCGTTCCTGTGCGTGCGGGAAGCGCTGCCCGATCTGCGGGCAAGCCGGGGCAGCGCGCTGCTGATTTCCTCGATGTGGGGAACGGTGGGGGCCAGCTGCGAAACGGTCTATTCGGCCACCAAGGCGGCGCTGCAGTGCATGGCGAGGTCGCTCGCAAAAGAAGTCGGCCCGTCGGGCGTGCGCGTCAACTGCGTAGCGCCGGGCGCGACGGATACCGACATGATGGCCTGCTATTCCGAAGCGGACAAACGGGCGATCGCGGAGGATACGCCGCTCGGGCGTCTGTGCACGCCGCGGGACGTCGCGCTGGCGGCTGATTTTCTGCTGAGCGACGGCGCGGCGTTCATCACCGGGCAAACGCTGGTCGTGGACGGCGGATTCACGCTGTAACGCTCAGGGCAACCGCTCGATCTGCTGAATGATGATCTGGGAGATGAACAGCATTCCCGCGTTGTTCGGATGTCTGGCAACGTCCTCGCGGCTGATGACATGCGGCGCGCCGTCTGCGTCGTACACGGTATCGCCGACATTGGCCATGAACGCGGGATTCCCGCGGATGGCTTTCAGATTGGCGAACGCAACGTTTTCGGCCTGCGCGGCTTTTCGCTTTTCTTTTGATTTGTCCTTGTCCCAGAAATCATCCACCAGGATGATCCTGGCACGGGGACATTTTGTTTTCAGATATTGGAGCAGCGCCGAAACGTCCTTGCCCAGTCCCTTGTGCGTGGAAGCGTTTTCGCTGAGCTGCACGGTGATCAGGTCGAGGTCTTCGGACAGCTCGGGCTCGATCACGCCGTAAGTGGAAGCCCGGTCCTGTTTGGCGGTCTCCCATTCGACAAAGTTGACGGCCTTTGCTTCTACATCGCCGTACGCTTCGTTCAGGTATCGCGTGACGATATGAAAATAATCATAATCTGCGGTGCTGGCGGCCATGCCGATCTCATTCCACCAGATATCGCAGACGGGATGTCTGGTGATGCTGTTGCCGATGGCCAGATAGCGAAAAACACGCGGAGCTTCGGCCGTGGCCCCGGACCGCAGCGACGGAACAAGAAGCTGCAGGGCGGCGGCGGAAATAGCGATCATGCGGAGCAGATACGCATGCAGCGAGGAAAAAAGATGCCGACTCATTGTAAAGCTCACCTCCTCGGAGGGGATCGGTCCTAAACGAAAGCATACGAACCGTTCCCGCGCGGGAAGGCCCATATGCTTCTGTGATGATCCGGTGATGCGTATTCAGTATACAAAAATTCCGGGAAGCGTGTCAATAGATTTGACTTGCGCGGCAGAAAGTGGCAGCGCTCAGAAAAGGCCGTTGATGTATTCGGTCAGCGCGGGACGGTCGTAAAAGCCGGAAAGCCGGTTGATATAGTAATCCGGCTCCACGCCCTGATCGATATCGTAGAAGGAACCGTTTTTGGCAAACGACATGCGCTGCGTGCCCGAAATCTGGAAAACGGAGCCGTGCGCGGTGCTCAGCGGCTGAACGGTGCAACTGCCGCCGCCCGACGTGCGCCCAAGCAGCGTGACCCGCTGGGAGGATTTGAAAACGGCGGGCACCAGGTTGCCGCAGGAAAAGCTGAGCGGCGAGATCAGGCAGTACAGGTTTTTGCCCTCGAGGGTATCGGTCATGTCGAATTTCCGGTCCAGGTTCGTATCCGCCCGGTACAGCGCGGTTGATTGCGCGCCGGTGAAGGTATCCTGAACGCTGAAGGGAGCGTCGCCCAAGAACCAGCCGATCGCGAACAGCGCCGCGTCCACCATGCCGCCGCCGTTGCAGCTCAGATCGAGCACGACGTTTTCGATGGGACTGTCCGGACGGTTGATCTGCCGGTGGGCATAGGCGATCAGGCGGATGGTATCCTCAGAGGTGTCCGACGGCCCGGTTTCATAGTACGGGAAGTCGGAATCGCAGAAAAAGCCGTCCAGCGTGATGTAGGCGGTGTTTCCGTTTTCTTCATAGGCCGGGATGCCGTCGGGATAGGCGGCGGAGCGGGCGGAGGCGTAGCGTTTTGCCGTTTCGTCGTATTTGCGGGAAGCCATGCCAAGGCCGCTTCCGGCGGGAGCGTTGCCGCTCAGATAGGAGAAGCCGTTGAAGACCGAATGCTGATCGTCCAGAAAATATTCGATAAAGCGGTAAAGCGCCATGTCAGCCTTGACCGGGTCCGTGCTCAGCAGGTCGGTCTTGTAATCGATCTCGTAAAACAGCTGGTCGAAGGAATCGATATGATGAAACTCCTTCAGCCCGTAAAAATGATCCAGCACCAGGCAAAGCTCGTTATAGCTGAATTCGGCTAGCGCCTCGCTTCGCGCGCCGGTCGGCGCGGAATAATAAAAGTCGCCGATATCGGTATAGCCTGCGCTGATGCTGCCGAAGCTGCCTCCCGTGATGATCATAACGGACTTGCCGTTAAAGAGAACGCTGGAAAGATTGGGCGCGAGCATCAGATCGCCCATCGTCTGCAAGGGCGCGAAATACCGTCCTTCCTGACAGAAAAGATCGATATGGTAATCGGTCAGATCGAGCGTGATGTACTTGCCGTTCCGGTCGAAGGAAGCGTCGGTGATGCGCTGGAAGAGCTCCGGTTCGCCTTTGTCGTTATAGCCGGTCACGGAGAGCACGTCCAGCAGCGAAGACCCGGACGAATCATGCACGAAGCCGTTGTAATCGTCGATGAAGATCGTATCTGAAGCGGTGTCCAGCGTCATGGTCCAGCCGTTTTCGCGCTTGTACACAAACTGAGTGTCCTGATGGACGCCTTCCAGCCCGTACGCCCCGTCTCCCAGGAAATCATGATAAAACACGGTCATCAGATCCCCCCAGGAATCCAGATCCACGTAAGGCAGATCGTCGGCGTCGTCCGTAAAATACAGGGGGAAGGGATCGGTCAGATAAAAATCGAGGCTGTCGAAGTACAGGGGATAGTCCGCTTCGTTCAGATGGCGGTAGGTTTCGATAAAGACATAGTCATATTCGGCGTTCGCGGAAGCGAACGCAAGCATCGCGCAAAGCAGCAGACAAATCCATTTTTTCATACGCTTATCCTCAAAAAAAGTCGTTTTGTTTTTCCGGTTCCGGGCTGTATCGCTTTGCGGAAAACCGTTCATTCGCCCGTTGGGATCGCGCTGTTCAGGCTCTTGTTGCGATAGTTCAGGTTGGTCCGAAGGGAATATCCCCGGCTTTCCCAGAAGGCGTTGGCGCCGTCGTTATCCTTGAAAACCAGACCGAAGATCTTCTGGATCCCTTCTTTTTTCAGGGCTTCCTCGGCGGCGGAGACGAGACGGGCCGCAACTCCCATGCGGCGGCAGTCCGGATGCACGCAGAGATGGTGAATAATGGCGCGGCGGCCGTCGTGGCCCGCCAGGATAACGCCGATCAGGCGGCCGTCGCTTACCGCGGAAAAGCACGTATTCGGATTGCGCCGCAGATAGCGGTCGATCCCTTCGCGCGAGTCGTCCACCGGATTCAGCGCCCGGCGGCTCTGCTCCGCGCTGTTCCACAGCGCGAGCATGGCGTCATAATCGTCGATCGTAACCTGTTTTACCGTGTAATCCATCGCATGCGCCTCCGATCTTATTGCATCTTCCGGTCTTTCCCCGCGCCGCGGAATTCAGCGCTCGCCCGACGTGATCCTTGCGCCGAAGGGCGTGAGGGACAGCTTGGCGATCTTGAAAAACTGCCTGCCGAACGGTATCCCCACGACGGTGCAGCACCAAAGCAAACCGATAAGCAGGTTGTAAAGAGACATCCAGACGCCGAAAAAGACCAGCCAGATGATATTGGCGAGCGTCGAAATGGCCCCGCCTCCGTAAACGACCTCTTTTCCGAACGGGAAAAACGAGAGGGAAGCGAATTTAAAGCATTGCCTTCCGTACGGGATACCGATCAGCGTGAAGCACCAGAGCAAGCCGGAAATCAGCCACATAAGGCCGCTTACAAATCCTCCGAATAAGAACCATACGATGTTTCCGAGCAAACGCATTTTTTCCTCCTGAGCTGTACGATGAATCAAAAAAACGATAATATGCCGGGCTGTTTTCGCTTTTCCGCTTACGGCGATATCGCGCCGGGTGAGCGCAAGTCAGCGCTTTTCTTCCGCAGGATCCGGGAAGCCGTTGAACCACGCGCGTTCCCCGAACGCTTTTTTTCTGGGCGGAACGGGCTCGGATTCCGCGATGCCCACCGGCAGGAAGCATACCAGCTCGTATTCTTCCGGAACGCCCAGTATCCGGGCCATGCGGCAGCCGATCCGGTCCTCGTCCGTGATGTGCCCTTCGTACCAGCAGCTCTGGTACCCGAGCGCCGTGATCGCAAGCAGCATATTCTCTATGGCCGCGGCATAATCCTGCACGGAAAAGCACCTGTCGCGGTACGCGTTGATTTTTCTGGAAAGAACGCAGATCATCGCGGGCGCGGTTTCGCCGACCGGCGGATCGATGACGGCGCGCAGCTTTTCAAGCGTTTCCGGATCGTCCACGGCGATCAGGCTGGTCGTCTGCTTGTTGCATCCCGAAGGCGCGGCAAGCCCCGCCTGCATGATGGCGCGCAGATCCTCCCGCGGCACCTTCGTCAGCCTGTACCTTCCGCGATAGCTGCGCCTGCTCAGAATCAGATCGATCAATTCGTTTTTCATCCTGTTTCCTCCCGCGGTATCGTTATCGGTTGTGTTTTGTACGCGTGAGTCTCATATCGCAGCCGGGCATAGCTATCGTTTTCATGAACGCCTGATGCGGATGCCGGAAAACCGGCGTTCGCTACGCTATCGTCAATACCATTTCCACTTCGTCTTCATCCTCGACGCCGGTAACGGGAAAGCCCTTGCTTTCATACAGCTTTTTGGCTATTGCATTGCTTTTATTGCAGGTCAGCGCGATCCTGCCCGAATCGCCGAACGGTTTCGTTCTGATATAGTCGATGACCCGATCCAGGGCTTCCCCGCCGTATCCGTGTCCCTGCATCGACGCGTCGATCATCATATGCCAGATATCATACTCCGGAACGTCATAATCGTAGATTCATGACATATCCGACCATCGTTTCGCCCGCATAGATCCCGAACGGCTGGCACTGGTTCCTGTATACATACGCCTGCGCAAGGCTCCGGATCGGATGAGAAACAAAACGCTCCTGCCCGGATGCCAGCTTGAGGTTGAATGCGTCCAGGAAATTGTCTTCCGTGATCGCTTGCAGCGTTATCATGAATTCCTCCTGTAAATCCCGGGCTGCCGAAGCTCCATTCATCTGCTTTTTTCAATAAGCTCCGCATAATACCGGGGGTGTCCATTATACTGAAAAAACAGCCCCTAACGCTCTTTATGATTCAGAACATGAACGATCTGCAAGCCGTCGCTTTCAAATCCTCTGCATACGATCCTGTAACGGATCGGAATGATCGTAAAGAGAAATTGAAAGAAGTTGTAAAACAAAAGGAATTTGGATGCCGGGAACAAAATTTCATAGAGGCTGCTCTCAGGCTGAATAAACCTGAAAACGCAGAAACAAATGCCCCCGTACAGGACGGTCTGCAGCAGAGAAACGAAGGGTCCGCCCGCAAACATTATTATTTTTCCCCTGTTCGTTTTGGGCTCTTCCTCGGGAACGAAATAACCGCCTGCGGGGATTATGCGGAAGATATATTTTGACGCGCCGATCATCTCGGGGCCGGAGCCCGCAATAACCTTCCATTCCGCTTTTCCTCCGGCAATACGAAACCCTGCCGCATGGCCCAATTCATGGAGAAGTACGGATAACAGACAAAGAAACCAGATAAGAAGAATCCTGACAAAGTAATACATAGGACAATTCCTCCCAGACGCCGCCGCCTTTGGCTCCGGGAACATATCCGCCGAATCTGAGCCTTTGAGCGTTTGCGGAAACATGCGTCAATCGGCTGCGTTCAGCGCTGCAATCGAAGCGTGATTATTCGTAGATATAAAACCTTTTATCCGGGTCGGCTTTTGCTTTATACATGGCGATATCAGCCTTTTTGAAAAGCTCGGAATAATTTTTTTCCTGCCCGTTGTAAGCGGCGATTCCAATGCTGATACTTACCCCTTTTTCATTATCCGGCAGCAAAACGCTTTGAGAAACTCCTTCAACAAGGTCTTCCGCTGTTTTGCAGGCGCTGTATAAATCATTCGTATTTTTGATAAATACGATGAACTCGTCTCCTCCGAAACGTCCGACAATCTCATGATTTGAAAATTTTCCACCAAGGAAACCGCCAAGCTGAATAATAACGTCGTCGCCGACGTCGTGGCCGTATATATCGTTGATGAATTTGAAACGGTCAATATCCAATACGAACAGAAGGCCCTTTTCTGTCGAGCTGTTTTCCAGGAACTCATTGATTTCTCTGGTCAGAGAGCCTTTGTTTTTCAAGCCCGTAATTTCATCCGTGTCCCGCTGAATGCGGATCCTTCGGGTCAGGACAAATTCTCTTATACGGAGTGAATTTGCGATAACGTTCAGAAAGCAGCCGATAACTGTAAATACGACGGCATTGATAAGATCGATCCGCCATACGTTTATTGGCTTTACATCATGCATCCAGATCAGGAAAACGGCAGAAGCAACGCTCAGCTCGATGGTCATGAAATATGGTTTATCAATCATAAACATGGGCGTAAGCACCAAAAGAACGATGAATGTCGTTGCATTGTGTTCTGGCTTATTCAGGTTGATGAAGCTGGCGAACAGGAATAAGAACGACATGGATATGTAGATTAAGAACTGCGCAAAGATGGAGTCTTTCTTCAAAAGGAAAAAACAGACGATGGCGCAGACGGAATAGAGGAAACCAATCAGATAGAACGATCTGTTTGTTTCCATCATACTGTATTTCAGGGAGGCCAGATACAGAACGCAGAATACGGCGGCCATTAAAAAATGAAGGATCTTCCATACCTCAAAATTTGAGACATAGGCGTCTTTTTTTACCGCGTTGTATTCGTCTTTTTCAATTCCGCAGTAGAAATAATAATTCTGTACGGTTTTTAATACATTCATAAATCTCACCTTACTCATCCAGGACGCAAAGAACGGTTCTTTGAAATCTCGCTCTTGTCAGTATAATTATAATCACAATCCGGCTCGCGTCAATAGAATACTGTTTCTATGTGGCACGAGGAAATGAAAGCGATAATACATACCACCCGCTGGTCAATGGAAACATGTTTACTGAGTACTGTCTGTTCAAAAAATGCGGCCAGGAACATATCAACGTTTTGCCTGTTCATCAGGACCATGTCAACCGATTTCAGGCACTCATCCGTAAACGGAAACATGTCGACAAACAGATATTTGTCACAATTTTAGCATTGCGCTGCCTTGTATATGATCAATATTCGTAGGATTGATTTACTTTCCTGAGTGCAGCTACATAATCGCGGCCTTTTTCTTTCACATCTTCTGGATTTATCGGATAATGGACATTGTAAAGAACCCCTTTACCTCCGAACATATCCTCCATATAGTCCTTCTCTATATGCCCGCCTACGACTTCAAGGCAAATCATAACATGATCATCACCCGGTACAATTTCTTTCTCCCACATATATTGGCACTCAAGGTTCATGAAACATTCAGCGACCATCGGCGCTTCTATCCATGAAGCTTTCTCCACAGTAAGCCCTGATGAAGTTATCTCATCCGTCTCGAAC
>CACWLY010000098.1:11683-35092 GCA_902761825.1 uncultured Eubacteriales bacterium | reverse complement strand
GAGGCGTAGCAGCGCTACGTTGACCGGAATGAAGCAACGCCAAGACGGAAAAGACACCCAAAGATGATAAGATTTTAGATTGAGAATAGTATTAATCCTGGCCTTCGGCCAGCGCAAGCGAACAGCGAGGGCGGGCCGGAAGGCCCCGGATCGCGTAGGCCCTAACGTTCCCTTCCTTCACATGGTTCTATATAAGGATCATCCCCAAAGGCCCTTGACGAAGATCTCGATGCCGATGGCGATCAGGATGCAGCCGCCCAGGATGGCGGCGCGCCAGGAGAGGCGCGTGCCGGCCTTTTTGCCGATGGCGAGGCCGAGGACGCAGACGGCGAAGGTGATCCCGCCGATGATGAGCCCGGCGACGTTTGCCATGGGGAAGTCGTACTCCGCGATGGTAAAGCCCACCGAGAGCGCGTCGATGGAGGTGGCGACGCCCTGAATGATCAGGTCGCGCGTCGGGAGCCGGCGCGAGCCGCTGGTATCGGGGCCTTCCTTGCGCTCGCGGAAGCCTTCGAGCAGCATTTTGCCGCCGATATAGAGCAGCAGCGCGAGCGCGATCCAGGGGATGAACTTTTCCACGGCGGAAAAGGTTTCGACGATCGTATGCACGCAGATCCAGCCCACCATGGGCATTGCGTACTGGAACGCGGCGTACACGCCCGCGATCAGGCACATGCGCCCGCCGCGCATATGCGGCTCGTGCAGGCCGTTTGCAAGGGAGACCGAGAAAGCGTCCATCGCCAGCCCGACGCCCAGCAGGGCGCTGCTGAGCAGAAACACAAAATCCATCGTCCGCGTCCCTCCGATAAAGCCGGGGCGGGAACCCGCGTTCCGCCCGGCCGAAAGCTCGTTTTACGATTCTGGATACAAAAATGTATTCTACCATGCGCCGCGGGCGCGCGTCAATCCCCGCCCACCGCGGCGCGAAAAATTAGAAACCTCTAATATATGGCCCGATTGTGAACTTTCAGCCCGGATTATTGACAAAATACGCGCTTGTATACTACAATGTGCGTGATGCGTAACCGTTTAACTATATAGAACGGAGGCTGCGCATCCATCCCCCGGAAAGGAGACACAGGATGGACAACAAAAACGGCAATCCCGATCCCAAGCGCTACAACAAGCCGCAGATGCCGCGCTCGCCGTGGTTTTACGTGATGATCGTGATCATGGGCATACTGCTGATTTCCAGCGTGGTGTCCGCGCGCAACATGTTCGGCAGAAGCGTTGAGACGGCGGAATACAGCGATTTTATCTCCCTTGTGGACAGCGGCCAGGTGGCCGAAGTGCAGATCGGCGCGGAGGTCATCACCTTCACGCTCAAGACCGACAGCACGCTGCCGCGCTGGTTCTTTGACGGCTCGTCGGCCAAGACCTACCAGACCGTGACGGTGCAGGACCCCTATCTGGTGGACCGTCTGCTGCGCGCCGGCGTCAAGTTCGGCGGCGAGAGCAGCGGCGGCATATCCTTCATGAGCCTGCTGATCAGCGTGATCCTGCCCGTGGCCTTCTACGGCGTGATCATCTTTATGATCGTGCGCATGCTCAGAAAGGGCGGCGCTGGCGGCATGGGCGCGATGAGCTTCGGCAAGTCCAGCGCAAAGATGTATACGCTGAGCGACGAGAGTAAAAAATTTACCGACGTGGCCGGCCAGGACGAGGCCAAGGAGCAGCTGATCGAGCTGGTGGATTTTTTGCACCAGCCTGAAAAATACCGCGCCATCGGCGCGAAGCTGCCCAAGGGCGCGCTGCTGGTAGGCCCTCCCGGCACCGGCAAAACGCTGCTGGCCCAGGCCGTGGCAGGCGAGGCGAAGGTTCCCTTCTTCTTCGTGAGCGGCTCGGCCTTCGTGGAAATGTTCGTCGGCACCGGCGCGGCGCGCGTGCGCGACCTGTTCAAGCAGGCCACCGAGAAAGCGCCCTGCATCATCTTTATCGACGAGATCGACGCCATCGGCAAAAAGCGCGACGCCGTGGGCCTTTCCAGCAACGACGAGCGCGAGCAGGCGCTTAACCAGCTGCTGGCCGAAATGGACGGCTTTGACGCGAGCAAGGGCATCGTGGTGCTCGGCGCGACCAACCGCCCCGAGATCCTGGACGCCGCGCTGCTGCGCCCCGGGCGCTTTGACCGGCGCATCACCGTCGATCTGCCCGACCTGCGCGGCCGCGAGGCCGTACTCAAGGTGCACGCCCGCGGCATCACCACCGACAAGAGCGTGGACTTTACCGCCATCGCCCGCAGCACCGTGGGCGCGAGCGGCGCGGACCTGGCCAATATCGTCAACGAGTCCGCCCTGCGCGCCGTGCGCATGGGCCGCGAGGCCGTGACCCAGGAGGACCTGGAGGCGTCGGTGGAAAACGTGATCGCGGGCACCGAGCGCAAGAGCTTCGTGATCCCCGAGGCCGAAAAGCGCATCGTCGCCTATCACGAGATCGGCCACGCGCTGGTATCCGCGCGGCAGAAGAACGCCGTGCCCGTGCAGAAAATCACCATCATCCCGCGCACCAGCGGCGCGCTGGGCTATACCATGCAGGTGGATGAGGAAGAGCACGTGCTGATGAAACGCGAGGATATCCTGGCCAAGCTCGCCGTGCTGACCGCCGGCCGCGCCGCCGAGGAGTATGCCTGCAATACCTGCACCACCGGCGCGAGCAACGATATCGAGCAGGCGACAAAGCTCGCCCGCGCCATGATCACCCGCTACGGCATGAGCGAAAAGTTCGGTATGGTCGCGCTGGAAACCAACGCCAACCAGTACCTGGGCGGCGACGCGCAGCTGGCCTGCAGCGTGGAGACCGCCAGCCAGATCGACGCCGAAGTAGTAAAATTGATCAGCGATTCCTACGACAGGGCGCTGAACATCCTCAAGCAGAATACCAAGCAGCTGCACGACCTGGCCGAATACCTGCTGGAAAAGGAAAATATCTCCGGCGAGGAGTTCCAGCAGATCCTGGCCCAGAGCGAACAGGATAAGATCGCCCTGGTGCAGGACGCCCCCAAGGAGGACGGCGAGCCCTCCCAGCCAGCCGGCGGCGCTGCGGTGTAATACTATTCTCAATCTAAAATCTTATCATCTTTGGGTGGTCAACGTAGCGCTGCTACGCCTCCCTCCATTCAGCTTAGCCAGGGCGAAAAATCCATCCCAAATCTGATAATCTTTTATACTGAGAATAGTATAAGGTTCATCCAGAATAACAAACCGCCTGCCGGCATTCAGCCGGCGGGCGGGTTTCGTTTATCGCGGCCCGGCGCTGTTGGTATTATATTATTCGTGTTCTATGAGCCATGATGCGAAGGGTGAAATAAGACACAAAAGGAACGTTAGGGCCTACGCGGCCCTAAGACCTGCGCCAAAGGGCCCGCTTGGGCCCTCTGGACACCCATCCCGGCGATGAAGCGCGGAGCGTAAACCAAACTTGCTTCCGCCTGCCTGGTCTATGGGGCCAAGTGAGTTCCCGGGCAAGGGGAAATCAAAGGGCCAGCCTGAAAATGAATTCATTCATTTTCAGGTCTGTCCGTTTGATTTTCGCGGCGCTTCGCGCCGCACGACCGGCGAAGCCGGTCGCCCGGGAACGGCTGTCACACCCTATCCAACTGACAGCGGCAAGTTGCTTTTTCGACAAGTTGCGCTGCAACCGCCACAGCCGGGGTCCGGGGGTTTCGAGCGCCCGAAAAACCTTCCCTTGGGATGGTTTTCAGCGAGAAACGGGCCGGAAGGCCCCGGACAGGCTTCCCTCCCCGGCGGGAGCTCGAGGGCAGCGCCCTCAACGTAGCGCTGCTACGCCTCCCTCCATTCAGCTTAGCCAGGGCGAAAAATCCATCCCAAATCTGATAATCTTTTATACTGAGAATAGTATTAATTCCCTATTTACATCATGGCTCTTAACCCTTAACAGATTTAGGCTGGAGTTTTTCTGGCAAAGCGGAATGAAAGCAGGCGCAGCAGCGTTGAGCGACGCACTGCAGGAACGAAAAAGACGCCCAGGATGTCAAATTTCAGAAGAAGAACAGGATTACAGAAAAAGGAGCTTTCCGCCATGCGCACGCTGTTTTACAACGGAAAAATCTATACCGGCGAGCTTCCGCTCCGGCGGGCCATGCTGATCGCGGACGACCGCGTCGCCTGGACGGGCGATGACACGGAGGCCGGAGCGCTCACCGCCGACCGCCGGATCGACCTGCAAGGGCGGTTCGTGTGCCCGGGGTTCAACGATTCGCACATGCACCTGCTGGGCTTCGGGCAGACGCTGAGCGCCGCGCAGCTGGCGGAGCACACCGACAGCCTGCGGGGGATGCTGGACTGCCTGCGGGATTTTTTGCGGGCGCATCCGCCGCGCCCGGGGCAATGGCTGCGCGGCCGCGGCTGGAATCAGGATTACTTCGGCGACACCGACAGAATGCCGGACCGTCATGACCTGGACGCGGTATCCCGGGACGTGCCGATCCTGATCACGCGCGCCTGCGGCCACTGCTGCGTGGTCAACAGCCGCGCCCTGGCGCTGGCGGGCATTGGCGCGGACACCGCCGATCCCGAGGGCGGGGCGATCGGCCGCGAGGAAACCGGCGAGCCCGACGGGCGGCTGTACGACAACGCCATCGACCTGGCGACCGGCGTCATGCCGCTGCCGGACAAGGACGCGATCAAGGACATGCTCCGCCGCGCGTGCGGCGAATTGAACCGCTACGGCGTCACCAGCGCGCAGACCGACGACTATTGCGCGTTCCGCGGCGTAGATTATGAAACGGTCAACGCCGCCTACCGCGAGCTGGAAGCGGCGGGCGAACTGACGGCGCGCGTGTGCGAGCAGTGCAATTTCACCGATCCGGATACGCTGCGGCGCTTTCTCGCGGCCGGAAACCGCACGGGCAAGGGCGGCGGGCTGTTCCGCATCGGCCCGCTGAAGCTGCTGGGCGACGGCTCGCTGGGCAGCCGCACGGCGCACCTGTCGCGCCCGTACCTCGGCGCGGACGGGCAGTATGGGTTCAATCTGTTTTCCGACGCGCAGATGCGCGAAATGATCGAACTTGCGCACGCAAACGGCATGCAGATCGCCGTGCACGCCATCGGCGACGCCTGCCTGGATCAGGTGCTGGACGCCTATGACGCCGCGCTGCAGAAGTACCCGCGCCATGATCACCGGCACGGCATCGTGCATTGCCAGATCAGCCGCGCCGATCAGCTGCGGCGCATCCGGGCGCTGGAGCTGCAGGTGTACGCGCAGTCGGTGTTCCTGGATTACGACAACCATATCGTGGAAAAGCTGGTCGATCCCGGGCTTGCGCGCACCAGCTACTGCTGGAAAACGCTGCTCAGGGAAGGTGTGCGCGTGTCCAACGGCTCGGACTGCCCCGTGGAACTGCCCGACGTGATGAAGGGCGTTCAGTGCGCCGTCACCCGCCGTTCGCTGGACGGGACCGGCCCCTTCCTGCCGGAGGAGGCGTTCACCGTGCGCGAGGCGCTGGACAGCTTTACGCGCGCCGGCGCCGAGGCGAGCTTTGAGGAAAACGTAAAAGGCACGCTCGCCCCCGGCATGCTGGCCGATTTCACCGTGCTGGACGCCGATCCCTTCGATACCGCCCCCGACGAGCTCGGCGGCATCCCGGTCCGCGAGACCTGGCTGGGCGGCAGGCGCGTGTATAAAAAGCCGGTATAGCGCCGCTCCATGCGGGATCACAGAGCCATGATACAAAGGGTGATATACAACGTAGCGCTGCTACGCCTCCCTCCATTCAGCTTAGCCAGGGCGAAAAATCCATCCCAAATCTGATAATCTTTTATACTGAGAATAGTAT
The DNA here is from genome assembly GCA_902761825.1 of uncultured Eubacteriales bacterium. Lineage (GTDB taxonomy): Bacteria > Bacillota > Clostridia > Christensenellales > Aristaeellaceae > SFMI01. The sequence goes on along the minus strand of CACWLY010000098.1, from coordinate 29,298 downwards.
AAAACAGGGAGAACGACGAGGGCGCTGCCCTCGAGCTCCCGCCGGGGAGGGAGCCTGTCCGGGGCCTTCCGGCCAGCGCAAGCGAACAGCGAGAAACGGGTCGGAAGGCCCCGGACTCAAGCGGGTCCTGGCGCAGAGCTCGAGACCGCGGAGGTCTCGAACGTTCCCTTTGCTTCATGGTTCTCAATCAGCGGAAGGTTTAATATTCTCCTTTCCGCCTTCCAGCACGACGCCGGTGGGCACGAACTGCTGGCCGCGCTCGACGCGGTACTCGGTCAGCGGGGGCAGCGTGCCGCCGTTGGAGCGGGTGGTGGGATAATAGAGGTAGCGGCGCGCGCGGTCGGTTTCGTCCGGGCCGATCTCATAGATCGCGGGGGCGTCGGAGGCGAGGCCGCAGAGCTTGAGGAGCGTCGCGTGCAGGTCGGCGACCGAGACCATCGCGGCGTTCTCGGCCAGTTCGCCGTGGGCGAAGGCGGGCTTGAGCAGCATGACGGGCGAGGACGGCCCCTCGTCGAAGCGCCCGTGATCGGCGGTAATGACGATATTGCTGCGGTCGTACACGCCCAGGGCCTTCATCTGCTCCAGGAAGGGCGTGAGGATCGTGCGCAGCACGCCCTTGGTCTGTTCGCAGGCCGTGGTGTTCCAGTTGCCCACGTTGACGCCGTTCTCGTCCATATTGCAGGGCAGGTGGCTGCCGTTGATGTGGTAGACGATAAAGGCTTTCCCGGGCGCGGCCGAAAGCCCGTCCTTCTCCAGCTTGTCCCGGAACAGGAAGTTATCCTTGAAATAGGGCTGGTCTTCGCCGTCCGAAGCCTTGTAGAAGCCGAACTCGCCGCTGTAAAACACGAATTCCGGCTTGAGCAGGTGCGGGGCGTAGCGGAAGCCGACGAACTCCATCATTTTCGCGAAGAGTTTGGGATACGAGCCCACGGTCAGGTTCGCGCGGATCACGTTATCGGCCGTGCCGATCATGCGCTCGCTCATGTACGTTTCGGCGGTATACAGGCGGACGCTCCAGCCCGCGTCCCGCAGCGCGGCGTACAGCGGAACGCCCTCGTAGCAGCGGTCGATGTAATCCTCAATGGTCTGATCGTTCTCATACCAGACCTGCGTGAGCGCGAAGGGCAGGCCCATCTTGGTTTTGCTGTACGACCCGCTGTAATCGCTGAAATACGTAAACCCGTCCAGGGCGGCCAGGGCGTCGGGGTCCTCCTCGCGGATCCGCGGGATGTACGTCGTATCGCAGGCGTCGACCACGAACACCACGGTGTTCGCTTCCTCGCCCAGCGCAAACTGATCCCTGTCCGACACGATCCAGTCGCCGCGCATGCTTTCGATCGGACGCGTGAACAGCACGGTCGCCAGCGTGACGGCCTGGATCAGGATCAGCGCGGCGGCGGCGGTGCGGCCCGCTGTGCGGAAAAGCCTGCCCTTTTTCGCGGCGAACACGGCCATGCCCGCGGGCACGGCGATCCAGAACAGCGTGTCGATCACCGCGTAGCCCGTAAAGCGCCCCCAGTCCACCGCGCGGCCGTCCAGCTCGCCGTAATCGGGATTGATAAAGTTCCCCTGCAGGTAGAGGCACAGCGTAAACCCGAGGATCACGGCGGCGTACACGCGCCGCGCCCTGGGCGGCAGCGGCAGGCCGATAACGGTCAGCAGCGCCGTGAGCGCCGCAAAGCAGATCAGCGACGCGGGCACGATATCGCCCAGATTGAACCACATCTCGTTCTGATTGAGCATGTACTGCTCGATGGGCGCGAACACAAACACCGTAAAGCCCAGCGCGACGGCGCAGAGCACCAGCGTAACGAGGCTGCGGCGGGTCTTCTTCTGCATGACGGACAGCTTCCCTTCACAAATGAATGTGTGAAGTTATTATATCACGCAATTTATTGATTGAACAAGCCCCGACAGTGTGCTATAATACTAATGATAGGCACATCGTCAGCAAATTATACGGAAAGGACTGATATAACGCATGTATGACGCGATCATCATAGGCGCGGGCGTGGTCGGCTGCGCCGTGGCGCAGCAGCTTTCCCGCTACGCGGGACGTCTGCTGGTCATCGACCGCATGGAGGACGTTGCCGACGGCGCGAGCAAGGCCAACAGCGGCATCGTCCACGCGGGCTTCGACGCCCATCCGGGCACCGAGAAGGCCCGGCTCAACGTGAAGGGCGCGAAGATGTACAAAGAACTGGCCGGCGAACTGGGCGTGCCCTACGGCCAGCCCGGCGCGCTGGTGCTGGGCTTCAGCGAGGACGACCGCGCGACGCTGAACAAGCTGCTGGAGCAGGCCAACGCCAACGGCGTGGAGGGCTGCCGCATCGTGGAGCGCGACGAGATCCTGAAAATGGAGCCGAACACCAATCCCGCGGTGGTCTGCGCGCTGCACGCGCCCACCAGCGGCCTGGTGAGCCCCTACGAAATGACCTGCGCGCTGGCCGACAGCGCCGCCGAGAACGGCGCGGAGTTCATCCTCAACAATCCCGTGCTGGAGATCAAGCCCACCGCCGACGGCAACTGGCTGGTGATCACCGGGCGCGACGAATACAAGACCCGCGCCGTGGTCAACTGCGCGGGCATGGGCAGCGGCGTGCTGCATAACATGATCTCCACCCGCAGGGTCAAATTGATCGCCCGCCGCGGCGAATACTACCTGCTGGACCACGCGGCCGAAATGCCCTTCCATATGACCATGTTCCAGTGCCCCACCAAGATGGGCAAGGGCGTGCTGGTCAGCCCGACCACGCACGGCAACATCCTGCTGGGACCGACCGCCGACGACATCGACGACGGCTACGACACCGCCACCACCCGCAAGGGCCTGGACAACGTGATGGACAAGGTGCGCCTGACCTGGAAGAACGCGAACCTGCGCCTCACCATTACCACCTTCTCGGGCATCCGCGCGCACGAGGAGCACGGCGATTTCATCATCGGCAAGGTGGAAGGCGCGCCGGCCGGCGCGTTCGAGGCCGTGGGCGTGGAATCTCCCGGCCTGTCCGCCGCGCCCGCCATCGGCCAGGAGCTGGGCGACGAGGTCGCCGCTTTCCTGGGTCTTGACAGGAAGGACGACTGGAAAAAGCCCACGCCGATCCCCAAGGCCTTCCGCGTGATGACCGACGAGGAGCGCGCCGAAGCCTATGCGAAGAATCCCGAGTACGGCACGCTGGTGTGCCGCTGCGAGCAGGTGACCGAGGCCGAGATCCGCGCCGCGATCCGCCGCCCCGTGGGCGCGCGCAGCATCGACGGCGTCAAGCGCCGCACCCGCGCCGGCATGGGCCGCTGCCAGGGCGGCTTCTGCAGCCCCAGGGTCATGGAGATCCTGTGCGAGGAGCTGGGCGTAAGCCCCCTGGAGATTACCAAATGCGGCGGCGACAGCCGGCTGCTGGTAGGCACCCTGCACGATATCGCAAAGGAGGCGCGGCCCGATGAAAAATGAACTGACCGCCATCAACGTTGATATCCTGATCGTCGGCGCGGGCCCCGCGGGCCTGGCCGCCGCCATCGCCGCCAAAAAGGCCGGCATCGACAGCCTGATCGTGCTGGAGCGCGAGGAGAACGCCGGCGGCATCCTGCGCCAGTGCATTCACAACGGCTTCGGCCTGCACCGCTTCAAGGAAGAGCTGACCGGCCCGGAATACGCCCAGCGCGATATCGACACCGCCGGTGAAATGGGCATCGACGTGCGCACGGGCGTGACCGTGCTGAGCGTGACCAACGACAAGGTGGTCACCGCCATCAGCAAAAAGTACGGCCTGCAGATCTTCAAGGCCAAGGCCGTCGTGCTGGCCATGGGCTGCCGCGAGCGTCCCCGCGGCGCGCTGGGCATTCCCGGCACGCGCTGCGCGGGCATCTACAGCGCGGGCACGGCGCAGAAGTTCGTGAACCTGGAGGGCTATATGCCCGGTCGCAGGGTGGTCATCCTGGGCAGCGGCGATATCGGCCTGATCATGGCCCGCCGCATGACGCTGCAGGGCGCGAAGGTGCTGGCCTGCGTGGAGCTCATGCCCTTCTCCAGCGGCCTGAACCGCAACATCGTGCAGTGCCTGCACGACTATAACATCCCGCTGTACCTCAGCCATACCGTAACCGATATCCACGGCAAGGACCGCGTGACCGGCGTGACGGTATCCAAGGTGGACGAGAACCGCCGCCCGATCCCCGGCACCGAGATCGAGTTCGAGTGCGACACGCTGCTGCTCAGCGTGGGCCTGATCCCCGAGAACGAGCTGACCGTGGGCGCGGGCGTGGACATCTGCCCCGCCACCAGCGGCGCCGTGGTGGACGACAGCCTGCAGACCAGCGTACCCGGCATTTTCGCCTGCGGCAACGTGCTGCACGTGCACGACCTGGTGGACTTCGTCTCCGGCGAATCCTTCAAGGCCGGCCAGGCCGCCGCCGATTACGTGCGCGGCCGGGAGCACGCGGGGCGCGCGATCCCCGTGCGCGACGGCGCGGGCGTCCGCGGCGCGGTGCCTCAGCAGATCCGCCTGGAAAAGGGCGCGCAGCACGCGAACGTGGATATCATGTTCCGCCCCGACCGCGTGTACCAGAACCCCTACGTGGTTGTCACCGCCGACGGCAAGCCGATCTTCTCCCAGAAGAAGATGATCATGGCCCCCGGCGAAATGGCGAACATCACCCTGACCGAAAAACAGCTGGCCGCCTGCGAGGACGCCCAGGCCATCGAAGTGAGCATCAGCCTGGAAAAGCCGGCGATGTAAACCGATTTATTTGCGCATGCTCCCGGGCAGCACTGTCCGGGAGCATGCTTTTGCGGGGAAAACCGCCGCGCAGAAAGGAAACCGCCATGATCGATGATACCCGGCATACGTTTATCGCCACCGCCGCCTTCGGGCTGGAGGGCCTGTGCAAGCGCGAGCTCATGCGCCTCGGGTTTGAGGACGCCAAGGCCGAGCTTGGCGGCGTGCGCTTTTCGGCAAGCCTGACCGAGGCGTTCCGGGCCTGCCTGTGGCTCAGCTGCGCCGACCGCGTGCTGCTGGTAATGGCCGAGGGCGAATGCCGCACGTTTGAGGAGCTGTTTCAGCTGGTCCGGAACGCGCCCTTCAGCGAAACGCTGCCGCGGGACGCCGCGATCCCGGTATCGGGCCGCTGCGCGCGCAGCCGGCTGATGAGCGTGCGCGACTGCCAGGCGATCACGAAAAAAGCGATCGTGGAGCATATGCGCTCAGCGTTCCATACCGCGAGCCTGCCCGAGACCGGCCCACGGTATCAGGTGGACGTGGCGCTGCACGGCGACGTTGCGCGCGTAACGGTCGATCTGTGCGGCGACGCGCTGAACCGCCGCGGCTACCGCACCTGGAACGGCGAAGCGCCGCTGCGCGAGACCGCCGCCGCCGCGCTGGTAACGCTTTCCGGCTGGCATGGGGACACGCCGCTGCATGATCCCTGCTGCGGCACGGGCACGCTGCTGATCGAGGCCGCCTACCGCGCCGCGCGGCGCGCGCCGGGGCTGACCCGCGCCTTCGATATCGAAAAATGGCCCTACGCCGACGCGCGGGCGCTGCGGGAGATCCGCAAGGACGCGGAAGAGCAGTTCGATCCCGGCCTGATCCCCGCGATCAGCGGCAGCGATATCAGCGAGGACGCGCTCACGCTCGCCCGGCGGCATATCCGCCAGGCCGGGCTGGAGGGCAGAATAAACGTGTTCCGGAAAGACCTGCGCGACCTGCAATTGCGGGAGGAAAACGTCTGCTTCCTCACCAACCCGCCCTATGGCGAGCGCCTGGGCGACCGAAAGCAGTGCGAGGCGCTTTACCGCCAGATGAAGCCGCTGCTCGCCCGGCATCCGGGCAGCCGCCTGTGCGTGATCACCAGCCATCCCGGCTTCGAGCGCGTGGCCGGGCTGCGGGCGCAAAAAAAGACCCGCCTGTATAACGGGCGGCTGGAATGCAATTTCATGCGGTTCTGACGCCCGCGGGTCTTCTGAAAATTTTATTTCCGGTTGTACAGGTTCATCGCGTCCTCGATGCCGTGCCGGACGAAGCATTCCGCGGCCTCGGCGGCGCGCTGAAAGGCGTCGTCCATCAGCTTCTGATCGTCGGGAGAGAAGCGGCTGAGCACCCAGTCGGCCAGGTCCCATTCGGGCGGCTTTCCGCCCACGCCCACGCGCACGCGGGGAAAGCGGTCGCTGCCGGTCTTGAGCAGGATATCGCGCCAGCCGTTGTGCGTGCCCGCGCCGCCGAAGGGGCGCACGCGGATGACGCCCAGGGGCAGGTCGATATCGTCGGAAAAGATCATCACGTTCTGGGGGCCGATCTTGTACCACCGCAGGGCTTCGGCCACGCAGTCGCCGCTCAGGTTCATAAAGGTCTGGGGCTTGAGCAGGATCACGCGCTCGCCGTCCAGCCGCCCGTCGCCCGCCAGGCCGCGGCACTTCGAGCGGTCCACCGGAATATTCCACATGCGGGACAGACGGTCGATCACTTCAAAACCGCAGTTGTGCCGCGTATGGGCATACTGCGCGCCCGGATTGCCCAGGCCGATCAATACATGCATAGCTTACTTCACCCAGTCGGCCACGCGCACCTGGATCGGCGCGCCGTCGCGCACGCCGCCCAGCAGCATCAGCGGCTTGGCTCCTTCCAAAGCGGTCACGCCCGCGCTCTCGGTGGCCATCACGAAGCACGCGCCCGCGCACTTGACGTTGAACTCGCCCAGCATGCTCAGCATGCCCCGGGCCGTCCCGCCGCCGCGCATGAAATCGTCCACGATCAGCGCCGTGCTGCCCTCGCGCACCGCGCGGCGGCTCAGGCTCATGGTTTCGATCACGCCCTTGCCGGATACGTAGCTGATGTTCACCGCGCTGCCCTCGTACACCTTGCTGCTGTGGCGGGCGATGATCAGCGGCACGTGCAGGGCCTGGGCGGTCATCAGCGCCACCGGGATGCCCTTCGTCTCCATCGTCAGCACAAAATCAACGCCCGCGTCGTAGTATTCCCCGGCAAACAGGCGGCCCATGCCGGACACCAGCTCGGGGTCGCTGAGAATATCGGAAAAATACAAAAAGCCGCCCGGCAGCACCCGGCTGGGCGCGCGCATCATTTCGCACACGTTCTCCATAAACCTGCGGCCTTCGCCCTGCTGGGTCATGGGACGGTAGCGCATGCCGCCCGCCGCGCCGGTGACCGTTTCCACCGTGCCGAGCCTGAACTGGCGCATCGTCTCGGCCAGGATCGCCGCGTCCTCGCTCACCGTGCTCTTTGCCGCGCCGAACATTTCACAGAAATGCGACAGCGTAAATATTTTGTTGGGCGCGGCGGTCAGCACCTGCGTCATCACCGCCAAACGTTCGTTGCGCTTAAACTTGTCCATACTAAAAAGCTCCCTTGCTCTTTATGACAGGGTGTTATTATACAACAAAAACACGAACGATGCAAGCGCAAATCTTGCGCTTTGTTCGTTATTTTTCGTTTTTCTGATCGCGGGACCCATAAAAAAACGGCGGCCGGCGCATAAAGCTGACCGCCCGGCGCTGTATGCCGTTCGCGTGCCACGAGCCAATTCACGAAGGGAAAATGAAGAGAACGACGAGGGCAGCGCCTTCGTCGTTCTCCCTGATCTTATACTATTCTCAATCTAAAATCCAACGTAGCGCTGCTACGCCTCCCTCCATTCAGCTTAGCCAGGGCGAAAAATCCATCCCAAATCTGATAATCTTTTATACTGAGAATAGTATTATTTCATTCTTTGCGGAGCGTATCACTTCATCCCGCGGTAGGCGAAGCCCTCGATGATCTTCTTGCTGGCGAAGATGAACACGATCAGGATGGGCACGACCAGCAGGGTGTTGGCGGCCATCAGCGAATTCCAGCGGATGCCCATTTCGACGTCGCGCAGCTTTTCCACGGCCATGGTCAGCGGGCGCACGCTCTCGTTGCGGGTCATGACCAGCGGCCAGAAATAGGCGTTCCAGGTGCCGATGAAGGAGAACATGGCGATGGTGACCATGGCGCTCTTGCACATGGGCAGCATGATGCGCGTCATGATCTGGATCTCGCCCGCGCTGTCCAGCTTGGCGCTTTCGATGATCTCGTCGGGGATCTGCTTGAAAGACTGGCGCAGCATGAAAATGCCGAAGGCGTCCGCGCCCATGGGCAGGATCTGCGGCCAGAGGGTATTGACCAGGTTCAGATCCTGCATGCGCAGGTAGACGGGGATATAGGTCAGCTGCAGGGGGATCATGAAGGCCACCAGCACGATGCCGAACCAGAGCCCCTTGAGCGGGAATTCGCGCTTGGCGAAGGCGTAGGCCGCGGGCACCATGATGACCAGCTGCAGGGCGATAACCGCCGTCGTGATAAGCACGGTGTTCTTGGCGTAATTGAGGATGTTCAGGCCGGAATTGAAGGTGCTGCGGTAGCCTTCCAGCGTCCACACCTTGGGAAACAGCGTGGGCGGAACGGCCATGGACTCGGTATAGCCCTTGAAAGCCGTCACCAGCATCCAGTAGAAGGGGAAGATGAAGGCCAGCATCAGAAGGATCTTGATGATATCGCTGAGCAATTGCAGACCCCATCCGGGCTGAACAAAATAATTTTTAATGGCTTTGATCATTTTGTTCTTCCTCCCTTACTGGTAGTGGACTTTCTTTTCCACGAAGCCGAAGTCGAACACCGTTACGGCGACCATCATCAGCATCATCAGGATGCCGGCGGCGCAGGCGTAGCCCAGGGTGTTGTTGCGCTCGAAGGCGTAATCGTAAATGTACATGCTCAGCACGCGCGTTGCGTCGCCGGGGCCGCCGCCCGTCATGATTCGCACCGAGTCGAACACCTTGAAGCTGCCGGTCGTAATGGTGATCAGCAGGAAGAACAGCTGCGGGCTGATCATGGGAATGGTGATCTTGAAGAAGGTCTTGATCGAGGACGAGCCGTCCAGCCGCGCCGATTCGTAGATCTCGGTGGGGATGCTCTTCATGGCGCTCATGATGATCAGGCAGTAATAGCCCACGCTTTTCCAGGTGTTCATCAGCACGATGGAGAACATGGCGGTGCTGGAATCATCCAGCCAGCGCACGCTGGAGAGCCCCAGGGCGTTGAACACGGTATTGAACAGGCCGTAGGGCTGGCTGCTCATCAGCCAGCTCCAGATAAAGCCCGCCGACACGCCGGCGACCAGGTGGGGCGTGAAAAACACGGTCTGGGCCACGTTGTTGAGCTTGCGGCTCTTGTACATCCACTGGGCGAACAGGATGGAAAGCACCATCACCAGCACCAGCGCCATACCGGTGTATTCCGCGGTGTTGCGCAGCGCCACCCAGAAATCCGGGCGCACGCTGTAGTTCTTGAACCACTGGAAGCGCTTGTAGGGGTTCATCGCGTTGCCGAAATACAGGCTCATGATGAACATGCTGATGGTGGGATAGATGACGAAAGCGATCAGGAAAACGATGGCGGGCAGGATCATGGCGTAGCTGATCAGCCAGCTGCGGCGTTTGATGCGCCCAAGCTCTTTTTTCTGCTCGCGGGTCATAGAGGTGACAGCCGTCATTCGTTGATCCCCCCCACCTTTTTGAGCAGGTCTTCGGGCCCGCCGTGGCCGATATGCCTGCCGTCCGCGTCAAAGAAATGCAGGTGCCGCGCGGGGGCCATCACCCACACGTCGGCGCTCTCCTCCACGTCGTCGCGGTCGTTCTCGCTGCGCACCATGAGGGTTTTGCCGTCGGACAGGCGCACCTTGTACTGCAATTCCGCGCCCAGCATTTCGCGGGTGATCACGTGCCCCCTGCGGTAGAGCGCCATGCCGTCCATGCGCTCGGCGCTCATGCGGATGGATTCCGGGCGCACGCCGAAGCGCACCCCGCCGTCCAGATCGAGCACGTTCATGGGCGGCGTGCCGATGAACTGCGCGCTGAAGATATTGGCCGGCTCGTGGTAGATTTCCTCCGGGCTGCCGATCTGCTGGATCTGTCCCTTTTCCATCAGCACGATGGTATCGGCCATGGACATGGCCTCGATCTGGTCGTGCGTCACGTATACGAAGGTCGTGCCCAGTCTGCGCTGCAATTCGATCAGCTCCACGCGCATCGCGGCGCGCAGCTTGGCGTCCAGATTGCTCAGCGGCTCGTCCATCAGGAAAACGCTGGGCTTTTTCACCATGGCGCGGGCCAGGGCGATGCGCTGGCGCTGGCCGCCCGAAAGGTCGCTGGGCTTGCGGTCAAGATACGGCGTCATGCCCACGATTTCGGCGTACTCGGCGATGCGGCGGTCGCGCTCCTCCTTGGGCACCTTTTTGTTTTTCAGGCCGAACTCGATGTTTTCGCGCACGCTCATGGTGGGATAGATGGCGTAGTTCTGGAACACCATGGCGATATCGCGCTTTTCGGGCGGCTGGTGGGTGATATCCTTGCCGTCCATCAGGATGCGCCCCGAGGTCGCCGGGCCGATGCCGGCGATCATGCGCAGCAGCGTGGTTTTGCCGCAGCCGGAGGAGCCCACCAGCACCGTGAATTTTCCGTCCTCGATGGTCAGATCCAGGTTTTCGATCACCTTTGTGCTGCCAAAGGACTTTCCAACTTTTTCAAATACGATCTCTGCCATGCTGCATTACCCCTTTTGTTTCATATATAATCGCAACGGTTCAGTCATGGAATAGAAAAGCGGGAAGAAACACGCTTGCGGGGGATTGTCAGGGGGCGCTCCCCCTGATGAAAATCCGCACCGGCGGCGTGTACGCCGGGCGGGGGCGCGCGGGGGGTATGCAATACCCGCCCGCGCGTATCTGTTCAGCCCTCGGCTGAACAGATACTATATTCAAATATGTCTCACCGGCGAAGGCCGGTGAGACATGCGCCTGTTACAGATCGGGCAGGCTTTCCCCTGGCTGTTACTCAGCCCAGTCGATGTAGGATTCCTCGAGCTTGAGCTCTTCCACGCCCTGCTCGGGAGTGCTCTCGCGGGACTGGATCACCTTGCCGGCAACGACCTCGCAGGCCTTGGTGAAGTCCTGCGCGCGGGCCAGCGGGGGCAGCTCCTGCGCGCGGCCGGCGGCCATCAGCTGGTTGAAGGGCACGGCGTACACGGGGTTCTCGGCCCAGAACTGCTTCATGGCTTCGTTTTCGGCAACGGACAGGGTGCAGGGGCAGTAGCCGGTGTTGATGGCGTTGAAGTACTGCGCATCGTCGCTCATCAGGTACTTGACGAACTCCCAGGCGGCGGCGATCTTCGCGTCGTCCTTGCCGGTCTTCACGATGGCTACGTTCGCGCCGCCGATCTCGGCCACGTGATTGTTCACGTCATAGGTGGGGAACATGGCGACGCCCAGGGTGATGCCCGCTTCCTTGGCGGCCTTCACCACGCCGGCCATCTTGGAGCAGCTGGCGATGTAGGAAGCCAGACGGCCCGCGGTGAACTCGCTCAGCGCGCCGGAATCCTTCTGTCCGTCGAAGGGACGGCACCAGCCGTCGTCCACCCATTTGCGCCAGTCGGAGAGCACCTTCAGCATGGTGCCGTCCTCCAGGGCGGGAGAGCCGCCTTCGCTGGCCAGGTATTCGGAACCGAGCTGATAGATCCACGCGGCGTTATAGTAGCCGAAGTCCTGCAGCAGCTCGAAGCCGTAGCGGGTCGTGACGCCGTTCTCGTCCTTCTGCATGACCTTCTCGCCGAATTCGACCAGCTGATCGATGGTGAGCTGCTCGGGGATGGTCACGCCCACTTCATCGGCCAGGTCCTTGTTGTAGTACAGCACGGGAGTGGAGCGGATATAGGGGAAGGAATGCAGCTGGCCGTCGGTGTTGCCGGCGATCTCGTGCACCCAGCTCATCAGGTTGGCTTTCAGCTCTTCGGCGCCTTCCATGCCGGAAACGTCCACCAGCGCGTCTTCATCCAGCGCGTAGGGGATATAGGTGTTGCCCAGGGCGACCACGTCGGGCGATACGTCGCCGGAAGCGGTGGAGAAAGCGGCCCAGATCTCGGGATAGCCCGCCTGCGCCTCATGGGTTACATGGATGCCCTTTTCCTTGCCGATGGTCTCGTTGAAGGTATCCACCTCGTGATTGACGACCGTGGCCTGGGAGCCCGACGCGCGGGTGGTCCAGAACAGGATCTCAACGGGCTTGTCGTCCGCCAGCGCCACGCCGAACAGCGAAACCGTCAGGATGGCGGCAAGCAAAATGCACAGCAGTTTTTTCATGGTACGAACCTCCTTTATTTTACATCAGGGTTTTCCGGCCCTGTAATGTACGCAGGTCAGCAAAATAAAACGCGGCTGTCCTCGTCTATGTTCACTTTTGTTTTTTATGGTTAAATAATAACACTGTATCGCCATACTGTCAACCGTCCGCGGCATAAAAAAAGCAATGCGCGGGAAAAAACCGGCGGATTCCGCTTTCATCCGTAGCCGAAGAAGCAAAAAAATGATAGAATAAGAAAGCGAGCGATGCTTTCACCGAAGAAGCGCAGGACGGGAGGAACGACCGATGCAGTATATCCTGACACTGGACGCCGGAACGACCGGCGTCAAATGCGCCGCCTTTTCCCGAAGCGGGGAAGCGCTCGGCAGCCGCGTGGAAGGCTATCCCACCCGTTATCCGCATCCCGGCTGGGCCGAGCAGGAGCCCGAGGAGCAGACGAAAGCCGCGCTGCGGGCGATCGCCGCCGTGCTCGGGCGCCTGTCCCCGGCGGACTGCGCCGCCCTGGTGTTCACCGGCACCATGAACGGCTGCGTGCCCGTCGGCCGGGACGGCGTCGCGCTGTGCGGCAATATCATCCACAGCGACCTGCGCGCCGCGCCGCAGGCCGGGCGCATCGCTTCGCTGATCCCGCCGCCCGATTTTTACGCCGTCACCGGCAACCGCATCGACGTGCACAGCGGGCTGCCCAAGTACGTGTGGCTGCGGGAAAACGCGCCGGACATATACCGGAGGGCGTGGAAGTTCGTCAACATCAAGGATTACCTTTACGGCCGGTTTACCGGCAGGATCGGCTTCACCGACCCGACCGACGCCTCGCTGTGCAGCTGCCTGGACCTGCGGACGGGAGAATGGGCCTTCGACATCCTGGACGCCTGCGGCGTGGACCGCGATAAAATGCCCGGGCTGATCCCCTCCTGCGACGCGTCGGCGGGCCTGAGCGCTGAGTTTGCCGCGCTGACCGGCCTTGCGCAGGGCTTGCCCGTTGCGGCGGGCGCGGGAGACGGGGCCTGCGCCGCGCACGGCGCGCGCGATCAGGCGGTGGGCGATATGTACATGAACATCGGCTCCTCGGCCTGGGTCAGCGCCCTGAGCCCCGAGCCCTGCCGCGATCCGGGCATGCGGCTGTTCAGCTATTTCGACTGCGACGGCGTTGGCTACAACGTGTGCGGCACCGTGCAGTGCGGGGCGGCGGCCTTCGACTGGGCCGTGCGGAACCTGCTGGGTATGGAACGCCCCGAATTCGCCGCGCTTGAAGCGATGGCGCGTGACATCGCCCCGGGCGCGCAGGGCGTGTTCTTCCTGCCCACGCTGATGGGCGAGCGCACGCCGTGGTGGACGGCGGCGGTCAGCGGCACGCTGATCGGCTTTACCCTCTACCACGACCGGCGGCATATCGTCCGGGCGGTCTACGAGGGCGTGATGCAGGCGCTGAACCTGTGCGGCGATATCCTGAGCGAAAACGGCCTGCCCGCCCGGCGGCTCACGCTGATCGGCGGCGGGGCGAAGAGCGCGCTGTGGGGACAGATGGCCGCCGATATGTTCGGCGTGCCCGTGCGCGCGCACCTGACGCCGCACGAGGCGACCTCGCTTGGCGCGGCGCTGACGGCGGGCGTGGGCATCGGCTGGTACCGCGATTTCGCCGAGGCCGCGCGCTGCATCCGCGTTTCCCGCGAGTATGCGCCCGATCCCGGAGCGCGCGCGGCCTACGAAAAGCATCTGGCGGTATTCCGCGCGCTGTATCCAGATATGAAAAAAGCCTACGAGGCCGTGTACCGCTATCAGCAGGAGAAATGAGGAGGATATGATGGACAAAAACAGGCATGTGATCGTAATTTCCGAGGATGCGCTGGTGTACGACGATCTGGAAACGCTGCGGCAGCTTCCTTCCTTCGGCGAGATCATGGAAAAGGGCGCGATGGTCAAAACGGTCCGCTCGGTCTATCCCACCATTACCTATCCCTGCCATACCAGCATGCGCACGGGCGTATACTGCGGCAGGCACGGCATCGTCAACAACGAGCGCGCGGACGACCTGACGCTGCAGAAAGCGCCCTGGGAGTGGTTCAACGATTCCGTGCGCGTCGGCGATATATTCGACGCGGCCAAGGCGGCCGGACTGACGACGGCGGCGGTTTTCTGGCCGGTGACGGGCAGGCATCCGCACGTCGATTATCTGATCGACGAGTACTGGCCGCAGACGCCCGGGCAGACCACCGAGGAATGCTTCGCGGCCTCGGGCTCCGGCCCCGAGGTGATCGAAAAGGTGATCCGTCCCAACCGGCATCTTGTGGACTGGAAGCACCGGGTGCATCCGCACTGCGACGCTTTCGTGCACGCCTGCGCGTGCAGCATGATCCGGCAGTTCAGGCCGAACCTGCTGATGATCCACCCGGCGAACATCGACGAATACCGGCACGAAACCGGCGTGTTCAGCCCGCTGGTCACGCACGGCCTGCACGAGATCGACCTGTGGCTGGGCGAGATCCTCAAGGCGCTGGAGGACGCGGGTATCCGCGAAGAGACCGATATTTTCATCGTCAGCGATCACGGGCAGATGAACATCACGCGCTCGGTGGCGCTCAACGCGCTGTTTGCCGAAAAAGGGCTGCTGACCGTGGACGCCGGGGGCAGGATCGCCGATTACACGGCCGTCGCGCGCTCGGCGGGCATGTCGGCCCAGGTGTATGTCAGGGATCCCGCCGACACCGAGCGCGTATACCGGACGCTCCGGCAGATGGCCGAGGACGGGCTGTACGGCTTTACACGCGTGTACACCGCCGGGGAGGCGCGGCGCGAGGAAGGGCTGTACGGCGATTTCAGCTTCGTGCTGGAAACCGACGGCTATACCTCCTTCTCCAACGCCTGCACGCGCCCGCTGGTGCGCCCCGCCGACAACAGCGATTACAAGCTCGGCCGCGCCACCCACGGCTATCATCCCGATAAAGGCCCCCAGCCCGTGCTGCTCGCCTGCGGGCCGCATATCCGCCCCGGCGTCGTGCTGGAGCGCCGGCCCATCGTGGACGAAGCGCCCACCTACGCCCGCATCCTCGGCGTCGATCTGCCCGAGGCCGAAGGCAAGGCGATCACGGAAATTTTGAAATGACGCAATACAAAAAAGGGATGTTGCAGAAGCCAATCTGCAATATCCTCTTTGTTTACAGGTATATTGGTTCTCATAAAAGAACGAGCAGCAGTGAATACCGGGAAATCGAAAACCCCGGGGTGGTTTGGAGGGGCCGCAGCCCCTCGCCTTTTCCGCCCGGGAGTCCCGCAGGGACGAGAGGAAAAGGCGTTTCTCCCGATCAAATGGAGGATCCATTTGATCGATGGGGCTGTGCAACAGCCCCCTTTTTATTGCTGATCTTCCGCGGGATGCAGCGCCCTGTAAACCGCCTCGGCGGCGGGGCGCGTCATGCCCTGCACCGCGAGCAGGGCGTCGATATCGGCCTCCTTCATGCGCCTGACGGAGCCGAAATATTGCAGCAGCGCGCGGCGGCGGGCGGGGCCGATGCCGGGGATATCCTCCAGGGCGGAATGCGTCTGCGCCTTGCCGCGAAGCGAACGGTGATAGGTGATGGCGAAGCGGTGCGCCTCGTCGCGGATGGCCTGGATCAGGTGCAGCGCGGGGCTGCGGCGGTCGAGGATGATGGATTGCTCCGCGCCGGGAAGCCAGATCTCCTCCAGGCGCTCGGCCAGGCCGAACATGGGCACGCTGACGCCCTGCTCGCGCATGGCCTCCTGCGCGAAGCGCAATTGCTGCGGGCCGCCGTCCACCAGCACGAGGTCGGGCATGACCCAGCGCTCGCCCGCTTCCTCGCGCTTCACGCGGGCGAAACGGCGCGAAAGCACCTCTTTCATGCTCTCGAAATCGTTGGGGCCTTCCACGGTCTTGATGCGGTAATGCCGGTATTCCTGATGCGCGGGCTCGCCGTCGATGAACACCACCATGGACGCCACGCTGAGCACGCCCTGGGTGTTGGAAATATCAAAGCCCTCGATGCGGTGCGGGAAGCCCTCCATGCCGATGACCCGGGCCAGCTCCTCGCACGCGCCGACCGTGCGCTGCTCGCGCACCTGCTGCTTGGCGTTGCGCTTTTCCAAGGCGTCGGCGGCGTTGCGCTCGGCCATGAGTACCAGCGCGCGCTTTTCGCCGCGCTGCGGAATGACGACGCTCACCGCGCCGCCGCGCTTTTCGCGCAGAAGCAGCTGCATCGTTTCGGCGTCGTCCATCAGCGGCGTCAGGATCTCCCTGGGCGGCTGGCGGTCGGCGTAATAGCGCAGGGCGAACTCGGTCAGCACGCTCTCGGCGGGCTCGTTGCCCTCCCCGGGCAGGGCGAAGCTCTCGCCGCCGATGATGCGCCCGCCGCGGATGATCAGCACCTGCGCCATGGCGTCCAGCCCGTCCTGGGCCAGGGCGAGCACGTCCTGCTGGGCGTCGTTGGTGCGGATCGCGCGCTGGCGCTCCAGCATGCCCTCGATATCCCGGATCGCGTCGCGCTTCTGCGCGGCGATCTCAAAGTTCCAGGCGGCGCTGGCCTCCTCCATCTCCTTTTGCAGCCTGGCCGTGATGTCCTTCACATTGCCGTTCAGGAAAGCGATCACGCCGTCGATCACGCGCGCGTATTCCTCCTGCGTGCATTTGCCCGCGCAGGGGGCCAGGCAGCGGCCGATCTCGTAATTGACGCAGGGGCGCGCGGGCCGGGCCAGGGGCAGCTTTTTGTCGCACGTGCGCAGGGGGAACGCCTTGCGCAGCACCTCCAGGGCGTCGCGCACCGCGGACGCGCCGATGTAGGGGCCGAAGTACTGCGCGCCGTCCTTCTGCATGCGCCGCGCGATCGTGACCCGCGGGAATGGCTCGCGCCGGTCCACGCGCACGTAGGGATAGTGCTTGTCGTCCTTTAAAAGGATGTTGTAGCGCGGCTTGTGCAGCTTGATCAGGTTGCATTCCAGGGCCAGAGCCTCCAGATTGGTGCCGCACAGCAGGATATCGAAATCGTCCACCTGCGCCACCATCGCCGCCACCTTGGGCGTGTGCTCCCGCGTATGAAAATAGCTGCGCACGCGGTTTTTCAGGTTCACCGCCTTGCCCACGTAGATGATCTGCCCCTCGTGCTTCATCAGGTAGCACCCCGGGCTGTCGGGCAGGAGCGCGAGCTTCGTTTTAACCGTCTCATTGATCATGGTTCATACCGTCCTTACCCATACAGTATACCCCATGCGGCCGGGCCGCGCAACCGCGCGTTCAATTCCCCGACGCTCTTTGCCGCAGTCTGACGTTTTCTACTGTTTGCGTTCTGAGAGCCATGATGTGAATGGTGAATTAATACTATTCTCAATATAAAATCTTATCATTTTTGGGTGTCTTTTCCGTCTTGGCGTTGCTTCATTCCGGTCAACGTAGCGCTGCTACGCCTCCCTCCATTCAGCTTAGCCAGGGCGAAAAATCCATCCC
>CACWLY010000098.1:0-11624 GCA_902761825.1 uncultured Eubacteriales bacterium | reverse complement strand
GAACGCGAACAGAATTACACGCCGGGCCGCGCAGCCGCGCGCAAAAAAACAGACGGGAACCGCCGACGGCGCGTCCGTCCTTCGGCGATCCCTGTCTGTTTGCTTTACGCTCTGCGCTTTACTTCGCGATCGGCTTAATGGAGCTGTGGATCTGGTCGTAGATCTTCATATAGCTGCTGTTGAACCAGCCGGGGCAGGAGATATGCAGGGTAAGCAGCTGGCTGTCGCTGATGATGGCCATATGCACGCGGCCGCGCACGATGGTGCCGTCGGAGAGCACGCCGCGGTAGTTATTGTAATAGCCCTTGCCGTTCATCAGCGTTTTGCTGGCGGCCTGCATGGTTTCCCAGGTATCGTACTGCTCGCCCTCGGCGGCGAGATAGCGGGACAGGCTGGTTTTGACGTCGGCCACGGAATAATTCTTGGTGATGCCGGTGATTTCCAGCGTGATAGTGCAGGGATAATTATCCTTCACGGCGGCGGCGGGCTCGGTGAGGATATATTTGTCGGGGAGATTTTCGTTGACGTCGTAGCCCACGGCGGATTTGAAGGTGATGCCCAGCTTGCTCGCCGTGTATTCGCCGAAGGTGAAGGTCAGCTGCGGCCGCGGCGTGGCCGTGGGCAGATCGATGGGATCGATGGGGATCGGCGTTGCCCCGGCGTATACCTTATTTGCGCTGCCGGCGGCAGGCGCGGCTGCGTGATTCTCTTCCGCGGCGGGATCATACCCGTCGGGCAGGTCGTACAGCGGGCTTTCCGCCGTCGGCGCGAGAAGCTGCACCAGATCCATCGGCGATACCTGGCCCTCGGCCATGCCGCCGGCGCAGGCGCATACCGCCAGCGCTGCCAGCAGCAATATAAGCATCCATTGTTTCTTCATGGCTGATACCCTCCATCAGGATGTACAGGACAAAGGAGCCCGGTATTGGGCTTTACATAATTGTAATAGAATTGAAACGAATTGTCAAGATATTTTTACAATTATGCCCGCAAAACGCCGAAGCGCATCCCGTCATGGAAAAAACCGGCAAAGGCCCGTCCGGGGCCCCTGCCGGCTGCGTAAGGATAGGGTTTTCGGCTGCGCCGATCAGCGCCGCGCCGCGGCGGAAAAACCGGCGGAGCGCGGGCTTTTATCGTTTATTTTCCCAGCTTCTGCCGCGCGCCCTCGTGTCCGGCGGCCGCGGCGCGCTCGTACCAGCTGCGCGCGGTGGAGGCGCTCTTGCTCACGCCCTTGCCGGCTTCGTACATCGCGCCCAGGTTGTACATGGCCTGCGGGTTGCCTGCCTCGGCGGCTTTGCGGAACCAGTTGACGGCCTCGCCGTAATTGCGGGTCACGCCGCGGCCGTTAAAGTACATCGCGCCGACGTTGTTCATCGAGTGGATATTGCCCAGATTGGCGGCCTCCATGTACAGCGCGAAGGCCCGGGCGTCGTCCACGGGCACGCCGCCGTAGCCGTAGGCCAGGATATCGGCGGCGCTGTGCATGGCCGCGTCGTCGCCCTCCTCGGCGGCCATCAGGTACCATTTGAGCGCTTCGGCGTAGTCCTGGGGAACGACCTTGCCGTGATAATAGATATTGCCCAGCGTGTTCATATCCTCGGCGAAGCCCTCTTCGGCGGCCTTTTTATACCAGCGGATGGCCTCGTCGTAATTCTGCATCTGATAGAGCAGATCGGCGACCACGTGGAAGGCCAGATAATAGTCCTCCTCGGCGGCCGCCAGATACCAGCCGAAGGCCTCGTCGGGATCGGGATCCACGCCCACGCCGTAGGTGTACGCGTAGCCCAGCGTGTAGGCCGCCTGGGGGTCGCCCGCCTGCGCCATTTCGATCAGCCGCTCAATGCCCAGCCGGCTGATCAGCGATTCGGCGTCGTCCCAGTCGTCCTCCTCGTTCCATTCCTGATTGTTTGCGTCGTTCCGCGCCGTATTCTGCTGCGTCTGCTGCTGAACGGGCTGCTGATTCTGCTGCTGCCGGTTCTGCTGAGCGGCCTGCTGCATGCGGTTTTCGGAAGCCTGCTGCCCGCCGGAAGCGCTTGTCGCGTTCCAGTCCGCGGCGATGAAGCGGTCGATCCAGGCGTACCCGGCGTCGTCGTTCTCCTCCACGCCCATGCCGTAGATGAACATGCAGGCGATGCAGAACATGGACAGCGCGTTGCCCTTCTCGGCGGCGGAATACCAGTAATAGGCCGCCAGCTCGTCGTTTTCCTCGGTGCCGTCGCCCAGGTAGAACATATAGCCCGCCGTGCACATGGCGGAAACGTTGCCGGCGTTGGCCTGCTGCACGGCGTTGTCCAGCGAGCCGAAATCGGCGTAATCCAGGATGTCCAGGATCTCTTCCGGATCATACCCGTTGCAGATGGCCCGGTACAGGTATTCCCGCGCCTGCTTGGCGCTGCGGGTTACTTCGGCGCCGCTGCGGTAGAGCAGTCCGAGCGCGAACAGGCATTTCGGCTCGTTCAGTTCGGCGCCTTTTTTCCACCAGGTCAGGCACGCGCCCGTGTTCTTTTCCACGCCGTATCCATGATGAAACATAAAGCCGATATTGTACATGGCCTCCGCGACGCCCTTGTCGGCGGCGGCGTACCAGTAATACGCGGCCAGGTCGTAATTGACCTCGGTGCCGTGGCCGTAATAGAACATCTGGCCCGCGCTGAGCATGGCGTTGGGATTGCCCGCGTTGGCGGCTTTCACGGTCCAGTTCAGCGTCTGCTCCTGATCCCGGGATCCTGTGATATAGCCACTCCTATATTTATCCGCCAGCTGAAGCATGGCGTTTGTGTCCCCGGCATCGGCGGCGCGGATCAGGCTCTGGATCTCGTCGCTCTCCAACACCGTGGTCGGGGCCGGCGTCGGAACGGGCGTCGGGGCGGGCGTCGGCTCTTCGGCCGGGGCAAGCGTCGGCTCTTCGGTCGGGGCTTCGGTCGTCTGCGGAATGGGCTCGACGACGAGCGGCTCAACGGAAAGCGTCTGCGTGGGCGGTTTCGTCGGCTGCGGCGCGGCCTGCGCTGCCGTCGGCTGCGGCGCGGCCTGCGCTGCCGTCGGCTGCGGCGCGGCCTGCGCGGGAACGGGCTGGGCGTCGGGCAGCACGGGCACGGCGTCCTCTATCTGCGGCACCCATTTTCCGTCCGCGCCCACGTATTCGCCGTCGATCCACTGGTCCTTGGCCAGCGTTCCGTCGCTCAGGCAGTAATACCGCCCGTCGCTCAGGTCGACCCAGGCGTCGCGGCGCATGTAGCCTTCCTCGTCGAAGATGTATTCGCTTCCTCCGATAAAGAACATGCCGCCGGAAGGCCGGCTGCCGTCGCTGTTTTCAAACCAGCGGCCGTTTTCGTTCTGCTTCCATACGCCGGCCAGCGCGGGAGCGGAGGCCAGCAGGATGGTCAGCGCGAGGATCAGGGCGATGATACGCTTTTTCATGGGGATCCCTCCTGAAAAACGTCGTATGAAAATACATTCCTGGTATCAGTTTACCATGCCGCGCAGGCGGCGTCAATGCGTTATTTTGACGGGCATTGATAAATATAAGAAAAAAGGCAGCCGCGCTTGACACGCGGCCGCCCTTGCTGTAAAATAGCATTGGAATCAGAAGCATGCCCGCCGGCATGAAACAGCCAACAAAGAAAGCTCCTGAGTAGCTGCAACTACCCAGGAGCCATTTTTATCTGCTTATACTATTCTCAATCTATCAACGTAGCGCTGCTACGCCTCCCTCCATTCAGCTTAGCCAGGGCGAAAAATCCATCCCAAATCTGATAATCTTTTATACTGAGAATAGTATTAACGCTTTCTGCCGAAGTAGATCGTCAGAGCAAGACTGGCGACGGCGATCAGCAACGCGAACAATTCGACGTTCGTCATGCGCATCGCCTCCCGCTTTCGTATTCCGGCGGGATGACTTCCGGGCGTTTGCCCTGCCATGGTACAGCGGACCAATTTATCACGAGCCGGGAAAAAGACAAGGGAACGGGTGACTTTTTCGCTTTTCAGGCGTTTTATTATCTGATATAATGAATGCGGGTTTCTTTTTTCGTTCAATCGATCCGCATGGAGGTTTATATGCAGCCATCCCAAGTCGCCGCCCTGGCCGCGCGCATCCGGGAAAACGTATCCCGGGTGGTGGTGGGCCGGGAGGATATGCTGACCCTGATGCTCGCCGCCGTCGTCGCCGGCGGCCACGTGCTGCTGGAGGACGTGCCCGGCACCGGCAAAACGGTCACCGCCCGCAGCCTTGCGCGCTCGGTGGACGGGGCCTTCAGCCGCATCCAGTTCACGCCCGACCTTCTGCCCTCCGACATCACGGGCAGCCGGGTATACCATCCCGATCAGGGCGAATTCCGCTTCCACAAAGGGCCGGTGTTCGCCAATATCCTGCTTGCCGACGAGATCAACCGCGCCACCCCCCGCACGCAGAGCGCCCTGCTCGAGTGCATGGAGGAGGGGCAGGTGACCGATGGCGGCGTCGCCTACGCCCTGCCCGCGCCTTTCCTGGTCATCGCCACGCAGAATCCCATCGAGATCCAGGGCACCTTCCCGCTGCCCGAGGCCCAGCTCGACCGCTTCCTGATGAAGCTGACGCCGGGCTATCCCGACGAAGCCGAGGCGCTTGCGCTGCTCGACCGATTCATCGCCGACGCGCCGCTGGAGAAGCTCGGGCCGGTTTGCGGCTGCGACGAGCTGCTGGAAGCCCGCAGCGCGCTGCCCGCCTGCGAGGCCGCTCCCGATATCCGCCGCTATATCGCCGCAGTGTGCGCGCGCACCCGCGAGGACGAGCGCGCGCAGCTGGGCGTGAGCCCGCGCGGCATGCTGGCGCTGCTCAGGGCCTGCCAGGCGCTCGCGCTGATCGACGGCCGCGGCTACGTGATCCCCGACGACGTGCAGCGCCTGGCCGTGCCGGTGCTGGCCCACCGCGTGATCGCGAAGGGCTTTGCAGGCCGGGGCGACGTGTCGCGGCAGATCGTGCTGGACGCCGTCGCGGCGCTGCCCGCGCCGACCGAAACGCGCTGATTATGGATATATTGATCATCCTTGCGGTCTTTCTGGGCCTGGGCGGCGTCCAGGCCTGGGTGCTTAAGCGCTTCGGGCTCCGGGGCTTCTCCTTCAGCCGGGGCTTTTCGGCGACCGACGCCCAGGCGGGCGAGCGGGTGGAGTTCATGGAGGTGATCGGCAACCGGTCGCTTCTGTTCCTGCCCTGGGTGCGGGTGGAAGCGCGCATGCCCTCTTCCTTTGTTTTTCATACCAAGGAGGACGTCGAGATCCGCGGGGAGCGCTACCACAAAAGCATGTTTACGCTCATGCCCTTCAGCCGGGTCACCCGGCGGCACCGCGTCGTGCCCCGGCAGCGGGGGCATTTCCTGCTGACCCAGGTATCGGTCACGGCGGGCGATCTGCTGGGCATGCGGCTTGATTCCCGCGACGTCGACGCCCCCGCCGAGCTGTACGTCTATCCCACGCTGCCGGGCGAGGACGGGCTGCCCCTGCCCTCCGCGCGGCCGCAGGGCGACGCGAGCGTGTGGCGCTGGATCCTGCCCGATCCCTTCCTGGTCAACGGCATCCGCGGCTACCGCCCCGGCGACCCCGTGCGCGACATCCACTGGCCCGCCACGGCGCGGACGGGCGAACTGCAGGTCAAGACCCATGATTATACCGCCGATCCCCGGCTGATGGTGCTGATCAACGCCCAGAAGACCGAGGACCAGTGGGGCGATCTTATGGATTACGAGCAGGAGCCCATCGAGCGCGCGATCTCGCTGGCCGCCGGGCTGTGCCTGCGCGCGCTGAGCCAGGGCGGAGAGGCGGGCTTCGCCGCCAATATCCCCCTGGACGAGGAAGAGACCGCGGCGTATTTCCCGCCCGCCCGGGAGGCCGGACGGCAGACCGCGCTGCTCAGGGCCTTTTCCTGCCTGCGCATCCGCCGGGTGTGCTCCTTCCCCACCTTTCTGGAGCAGCTTCCGCCGCTGTCCGGGGTCGATTTCGTGATCATTTCCTGCTACGACAGCCCGGTCATCCGCCGCCATATGGAAGCCATGGCGCAGCTTGGCAACAGCGTCGCGCTGCATATTCTGCCCGGGGAGGCGTCGAATGGATAAGCTGTTTTTGTCCCTGGGCGTATTCCTTATCGCCGCGCCGCTCTTCCTGCTCGCCGGGGCGGCGATCACGCCCGCGCATACGCTGTTGTGGCTGCCGCCGCTGGCCGCCGCCGTGCTTCTGGCCCTGTGCGCCCGCCTGCTGCCCGGCAGAAAGCGGGTGGCCGGAACGCTGGCCGCGATGGCGCTTTCCGCCGCCGTGGCGCTCCTGATCGGGAGCTGGCTTGACGCCGGGCCGATCGCCCTGGCGCCCGCCGCCGTGAGCGCCGCCGTCGCGGCCGCGCACGCGCGCCTGCTTGCCCAGCCCCGGGGCGGCGTTCCGCCCGCCCTGTGGTACGTCGGGCTGGTCGGGTACATGGCGGTGCGCGTCGTGGGCGCGATGGGCAGGCTGACCGAGCTTACCGGGCCGCTGCGCGTTTCTCTGCTGCTGTACGCCGTTTATCTGATGTTCTACCTGTCGCTGCAGTCGCTGGAGGACGGCGCGGGAACCGGCCGCGGGCCGTCCCGGGCCATGAAGCTGCGCAACGCGGCCGCCGCCGCCCTGATGGCCCTGCTGCTGCTCGCGCTGACCCATCTTCCGGCCCTGCGCAGGGCGTTCGGGGAGGCCGTGCGCGGCCTGGTCGCCGCGGCGTTCAGGCTGGCGGAATGGCTTGCGTCGCTGTTCGCCCGGCAGTCCATGGGCGGCGGAGGCGGGGACGGCGCCGACCTGAGCGAGCTTGCGGGCGAAGCGCAGGAGCCGTCGATCCTGTGGATCATCCTGGAAAAGGCCGCCTACGTCGTGACGGCGGCCGTTGCGCTCGCCGCGGCGTTCTTCGCGCTGCGGGCCGTTTTCCGCGCGCTGAGACGGCTGATGATAAAGCTGGCCGCGCGCTGGCGCGCCTATATCGGCGCGCTGACCGACGCCTACGACGATACGGTGGAAAGCCTGGTGGACTGGGGCGAGGTGCGGCGCATGCTTTCCCCGCGCCGGGAAAGGGCGGCGAAAAAGGAAAAGGAGCGCCCCTGGCAGGCGCTTTCGCCCCGGCAGAAGGTGCGGCGCAGCTTCCGGGATTACCTGCGGCGGCATCCCGATCTGCCCGGCAGCAGCACCGCCCGGCAGGCGCTGGGAGGCGGCGCGCTGAGCCGGCTGTACGAGGAAGCCCGCTACAGCAGCCGCGAAATCACGCCCGAGGAAGCCGAGGAAAGCGCGAAAATGCGCGACAGAATCTGAACAACGCGCGGAAAAGCGCCGCTCTCCCTCGGTTTGACTTGTCTAACTATGAAATGATATGTTACAATACTTTTATCATTTCTTTCATTTATTTTATGGGAAGTCCGCAATGAAACTGAAACTTCGTTTTGCCTGCATCGCAATGGCCCTGTGCCTGCTGTGCGGCGGCTGTTCGGCCGAGAAAAAGGCCGCCAAATATACCGCGACGTTTTACGACGCCTTCGATACCGTCATCACTTTCCTGGGCTTCGCGCCCAGCCAGCAGGTATTTGACGATACCTTCGCCCGGGTCAAGGAGATGTTCCTGCGCTACCACCGCATATACGACGGGTACAACGCCTACGAGGGCGTTCACAACCTGTATTACGTAAACGCCAACGCGGGCCGGGAGCCGACCGAAGCCGAGCCGGAGCTGATCGACCTGCTGCTGTTCATGAAGGAAATGCAGCCGAAGCTGATGGGCCGGGTCAACGTGGCCATGGGCGCGGTGCTGCGCTGCTGGCACGAATACCGGGAAGCCGGCGTGGCCGTGCCGACGGAAGACGAGCTGCTCGCGCTGTCCCGGCACTGCGATTTCGACGACGTGATCATCGACCGGGAAGCGGGCACGGTGTATTTTTCCGATCCGGAGCTGTCGCTCGATCTGGGCGCGGCGGCGAAGGGCTATACCGTCCAAATTGTCGCATCTTGGCTGTTGACAAGCGATATTCCTTCCTTTATTATAAATGCAGGAGGAAACGTCTGCTGCGGGCACAAGCCGCTGGACGGACGCGATCGCTGGGGCGTGGGCATTCAGAATCCCGAGGATGCCAAAGCGCTCGGCGCCAATACGATAAAGGACGTGGCATACCTGACCGACATGTCGGTGGTCACCAGCGGCGATTACCAGCGCTATTACGTGGTGGACGGCGCGTCCTATCACCATATCATCGATCCGGATACGCTTTTCCCCTCGGATTTCATGCATCAGGTCACGGTGGTGACGCCCGACAGCGGGTACGCCGACGTGCTGAGCACGGCGCTTTTCCTGATGCCCTACGATCAGGGCCGCGCCTTCGTGGACAGCCTGGACGGCGTGGAAGCCTACTGGGTGCTCATGGACGGCACGGTGCGCTTTACCGACGGTCTTGCCCCGGCGCTGCAAAGCCAGGGCGGCGTCTCCACCGACAGGTGAGGGGGAGGACGCCATGCATCTGATCACGCTGGCGGAATACCTTCCGCCCCGGCCGCCGGCCGCCGTGGCCCTGGGCACCTTCGACGGGGTGCATCTGGGGCATCAGGCGCTTTTGGCGGCCACGAAGCGGGCGGCGGAGCAAAACGGCCTGCTGTCCTGCGCCTTCACCTTTGACACGCCCCCCGCGGGGGTGCTTGGAAGCCAATCCTGCGATCTTTTGACCGATATCGGCGAAAAAGCCGCGCTGATGGGCGCGCGCGGCATCGATACGGTCGTTCACTGCCCCTTCGACGCCAGCGTGGCCGCCCGGAGCGCCGAGGACTTTTTCCGGCATCTGCTGCTGGAAACGCTGAACGCCCGGCATATCGTGATCGGGTTTCACTACCACTTCGGCTGCCGCGCCCGGGGCGACGCCGCGCTGATGGAACGCTTCTGCCGCGAGGCGGGGATCGGGCTGACCGTGGTGCCGCCCGTATGCCTGCCCGACGGCACGCTGGTATCCAGCAGCGCCGTGCGCCGGTGCCTGGCCGGAAACGACCGCCGCCGCGCGGAAGAAATGCTCAATCGACCTCTTTCCCCCAGGGAAGAGGCATTGCTTGGAGGAAGATACGATGAATAAGAAACTGCCCGCATGGATCGTGCTGACGCTGATCTCGCTGGTGGCCGCCCTGGCCCTCGGCGCGACGTACAACGGCACAAAGGACCGCATCGCCCGCCAGGAGGCCGAAAAGGCCGTGGCCGTGCGCCAGGAGCTGCTGCCGCAGGCGGCGGATTTCAAGGAAGTGCTGGGGAACATCGACAGCATTTCGGGCGCGACCTATACCACGGAAGCCGTCAGGGAAGCCGTGGCGGCGAACTTTGAAAAACTGGACGGCGCCGCCGGCACCGTGACCTCCGTGAGCCATGGCTTCATGGGCCCCGTGGCCGTGGAGATGACCGTGGACGAGGCTGGCGTGATCACCGCCGCCCGCATCGGCGACGACAGCTTCGCCGAAATCAAGGGCGCGGCGGCCGCGGATCCCGAATATGCGCAGAAGCTGGTCGGACTGAGCCACAGCGATATGGGCACGGGCGTATATCAGGGCACGAACGCCGAGGGCAAGGCCGTGGGCTATGTGTCCGTGGGCACCGTGACGGGCTTCGGCGGCCCGGTGGAAATCACCGTCGGCCTGGATAACGATACGACGCTGACCGGCATCCGCGTGGGCGGCGCCAGCTTCAGCGAGACCGCGGGCCTGGGCGCGAAATCGAAGGAGCCGGCCTTCTACGAGCAGTTCGCGGGCAAGAGCTATCCCGTCGATCTGTCCAAGAACGGCGGCGAGATCGACGCGATCACCGCGGCGACCATCACCTCGAGCGCGGTGGTCCGCGGCGTCAACAATACCGTCAAGGCCATGGCCGAGGCCGCCGGCATCAAGCTGAGCGAGCCGGTGGCGGCCATCGAGGAGCTGGGCGAGGGCCGTTACGGCGTCACCGCCCAGGGCGTGAGCGGCCCCTTCCCGGTGGTGGTTACCGTGGACGGCGAAGGCGCGGTGGTTTCCGTCGAGGTGCAGGACACCGCGGCCGCCAACGACGTGAGCTATCTGGGCAAGGTGCAGGGCAACGCCGCTTACCTTGCGCAGTTCAACGGCAGCAAGGCGCTTGACGCCGCGGCCCTGGATACCGTATCCGGCGCGACGGTCTCCTCTTCCTCCGTCAACGAATCGGTCGGCAAGGTGCTGCTTTACGTAAACGATCCCGCCGCCTACGCGGCCCTGACCGCGGATACCGGCGAGGAAGCCGACATCGCGATCCGCCGCGGCGCTTCTGTGTGGACCGCCGAGGGCAAGGGCCTGAACGGCATTTTCCCCGTGGCGATTTCCGTGGATGAAAACGCCGTGATCACCGGCATCGCCGTGGGCGATTCCGAAAGCGATATGGACGCCGCCTTCCTGGGCCAGGTGAAGAACAACAACGCTTTCCTGGCGCAGTTTGTGGGCAAGAACGAAAAAGTGGCCGCCGACGCCATCGACATGGTCAGCGGCGCGACCATCAGCAGCAAGGGCGTGCTGACCGCCGTGAACAAGGCCTGGAACGCGAGCCAGGGCATCGAGGAAGCGCCCGCGCCCGAAGTGGGCATCGCCGAAGGCGCCGTGACCTATACCGCCGCGGGCAAGGGCCTGACCGGCTCCTTCGACGTGACGATCTCCGTGGATGCGGACGGCGCGGTGAACGGCATCGCCGTGGGCGACGCTTCGACCGCCGAGGACGCCGGTTTCCTGGGCCAGGTGAAGGACAACGCCGAGTTCCTGGCGCAGTTCATCGGCACGAAGGGCAACGTGGACGCCAAGGATATCGAAACGGTTTCGGGCGCGACGGTCTCCAGCAAGGGCGTGATCGCCGCCGTCAACGCCGCCTGGAACGCGAGCCAGGGCATCACGGATGAAAAGCCCGCCGCCGCGCCCGCGGCCTGACCGGCTCCTTCGACGTGACCGTGGAGCTGAACGACGACGGCACCGTGAAGGCCGTCACCCTGGGCGAGAGCGATTCCGACATGGACAAGAACTTCCTGTCCATGCTGAACGATGATTTCCTCGCGCAGTTCGCGGGCAAGGCGCTGCCTGTCGAGGGCGCTGACACCGTAAGCGGCGCGACCATTTCCAGCAAGGCCGTGATCGAAGCTGTCAACAGCTTCGCCGCCGCCGCGCCCGCCGAAGAAACCAAGACCGAAGCGCCCGCCGCCGAGGGCAATACCGTCAAGGCGAGCGGCCTGACCGGCTCCTTCGACGTGACCGTGGAGCTGAACGACGACGGCATGGGCGAGAGCGATTCCGACATGGACAAGAACTTCCTGTCCATGCTGAACGATGATTTCCTCGCGCAGTTCGCCGGCAAGGCGCTGCCTGTCGAGGGCGCTGACACCGTGAGCGGCGCGACCATTTCCAGCAAGGCCGTGATCGAGGCCGTCAACAGCTTCGCCGCCGCCGCGCCCGCAGCCGAGGGCAGCACCGTCAAGGCGAGCGGCCTGACCGGCTCCTTCGACGTGACCGTGGAGCTGAACGACGACGGCACGGTGAAAGCCGTCACCCTGGGCGAGAGCGATTCCGACATGGACAAGAATTTCCTGTCCATGCTGAACGATGATTTCCTCGCGCAGTTCGCGGGCAAGGCGCTGCCC
>CACWLY010000097.1:535-8404 GCA_902761825.1 uncultured Eubacteriales bacterium | reverse complement strand
GGCGTAGCAGCGCTACGTTGACCGGAATGAAGCAACGCCAAGACGGAAAAGACACCCAAAGATGATAAGATTTTAGATTGAGAATAGTATTATTTCACCATTCGCATCATGTCTCTTAAATCTTAACAGATTCGGGATGGATTTTTTGTTCTGGCATAGCGGAACGAAGGAAGGCGCGGGGCGTACAACGCAAAGCCAGAACGAAAAAGACGCCCAAAGATGTAAGGTTTCAGAAGAAGAATAGTATAAGTCAAAAAATCTGCAAGAAGCGGATGACGCGAAAGGCTTCGCCGGATGTGCCGACGAATTGTGCGGTGCCGCCGTAACATTATGCGCGGAAACGCCGTCGGGTATGCGCGCGGCGTTTCTTTTTCCGGGCGGGCATGCTATAATGGCTGCGAACGGACGAAGCGGGAACGACGCCCGCCGATCCGGCATTACGGAGGGCATACGCGGACATGAGCGAGCAAAAAAATAAGCCCCTCGGGCTGTACGTGCATATTCCCTTCTGCGCGCGCAAGTGCGCCTACTGCGATTTCGCTTCCTGGAGCGGGCGGCAGGCCGATATCCCGCGCTATATTGACGCGCTGAGGGCCGAGATCGCCGCGCGCGCGGAGGACTGCGGGCATCCCGCCGCCGACACCGTCTTTTTCGGCGGGGGCACGCCGTCGCTGCTGCCGCCGGACGCGTATCGGGCGATCGCCAGGGCGCTGCGGGACAGCTTTGATATCGCGCCCGACGCCGAATGGACGGTGGAATGCAACCCCGGCACGCTGACGGCAGCCTTCGCCGACGCGCTGGCCGAAAGCGGCTGCAGCCGGCTGTCGATGGGCATGCAGGCCGCGCAGCCGCGGCTGCTGCAAAGCCTGGGCCGCATCCATACGCCGGAGGACGCGGCAGCGGCCGTGCGCATCGCGCGGGCGGCGGGCATCGGCAATCTGAACCTGGACCTGATGCTCGGCCTGCCCGGGCAGACGGCAGGCGACATGGCCGAAACGCTGGCGGCCGCGCTTGCGCTCTCGCCGCAGCACCTTTCCTGCTACGCGCTGATCGTGGAGGAGGGCACGCCGCTTGCCGCGCGCGTCGCGCGGGGCGAAGCGACGCTGCCCGGCGAGGACGCCGACCGCGAAATGTACGGCCTGTGCCGCGATACGCTGCAAAAGCGCGGCTTTCACCAGTACGAAATCAGCAATTTCGCGCTGCCGGGCCGCGAATGCCGCCACAACGTCAACTGCTGGAAGCGCGAGGACTACCTCGGCTTCGGCTGCGCCGCCCACAGCCTGTACGCGGATACGCGCCGGGCAAACCCGCGCGGGCTGGACGGGTACCTCGAAGGCGACCCCCCCGAAACCGAGCGCATCGGCCCGGAGGAAGCCATGTTCGAGACCATGATGCTCGGCCTGCGCCTGACGCGCGGCGTGTCCGAAAGCGATTTTGAAGCGCGCTATGGCGCGAGGCTGTGGGACGTTTACGGCGCGCGGCTCGCCCCCGCGCTGCGCGACGGCCGCCTGCTGCGCCGGGACGGTTATGTGCGTCTCACCGAGCGCGGCATGGACGTGATGAACAGCGTGCTGCTGCTGATCCTGTAAGCGCGCTTTTATTCGCCCTTCACGAGCGCCTGGTGCTCGTTGAACACGCGCACGGCGTCGGTCACCAGCGCCGAGCGCAGCGCGCTTTTCAGCAGCGCGGGCTGCACGGTGACGGCGTGCGCGCCGCTGTCGATGGCGCGGGTCACCTGGCCGGCGTTCTTGAAGCTGGCGGCGAGGATTTTGGACGCGTAGCCGTCGCGGTCGATCATGCCGCGGATCTGCCCGATCGCGAGCTCGTAATCGATCCCGTTCTGCTCCATGCGGTTGCAGTAGGGCGCCAGGTAATCCGCGCCCGCCGATACGGCCAGCATACCCTGCAGGGCATAATAGATCGCGGTGGCCGTCACGTTGAAGCCGCGCTTCTTGAGCGCCCGGATGGTTTCCAGCCCGGGCTCGGTGACGGGCACCTTCAGGTAGACGTCGCCGCCCAGCAGCGCCCGCAGCGCTTCGGCCTCGTCCAGCATTTCCGCGCAGCTGCCGCCGCCCAGCTGCACGTGCATCGTGCGCCCGCCGGCCAGCCGCCTGATGGCAAGCAGCCGCTCCTCGTAGCGGATGGGCATCTCAGCCTTCAGAATACTGGGATTGGTGGTCACGCCCTCCACGGGAAACACGCGCAGCGCTTCTTCTATTTCACTCAGATTCGCGGTATCGATCATCCATTCCATTACGCATTCGCCTCCGTTTTTTTTATTGTATCCCCTCCCTTCCGCGCTGTCAAGCCGCGGGCCCTTTTGCCGGAAAAGCGATCATCGCGCCGCGCCTTTGACTTTTCGCGCGTTCATTGGTATACTGGTTTCATGCTGTTCGCCTTTTTAAGAGCCAATTCACGAAGGGTGAATGTTGCGCAGGAGGGGGAACGTTCGAGAGCTGCTCGCTCTCGAGCTCTTCGCCAGGGCCCGCATGAGTCCGGGGCCTTCCGGCCCGTTTCTCGCTGTTCGCTTGCGCTGGCCGAAGGCCAGGATTAACGGCCCAAGGGCAGTATTTCCTCCCTGTTTCGCGGGAATACGGCGCTTTTTGTCTTCATTCACCCTTCGCATCATGGCTCTTAAAGATTAACAGTATCACCCGCGCGGGGGTATGGTTTTCCCCGGGTGGGCAAATTCGCGTACAAAAAAGGAGGCAGTCATGCTCACACGCCTTTTGCGGTCGCAGCTTCTGGCCGATCTTGAGGATACCCTGCGCGCGTCCCACGTCGCGGCGGCATACGCCGTATGCGACGGCGGCAAGGCGGCGCTGGCCGCGGCGCTGGCGCAGCGGACAGGCCGCCCGGTGCTGTACGTGGCCCCCGGGGACCGCGAGGCCGCGCGCGTGGCGGAGGACGTCTGCCAATACCTGCCCCGGGGCGCGGCCAGCCTGCGCATGCGCGAGCGTCAGTTCGCGCGCGCCGCGGCGAGCCACGAGAGCGAATGGCAGCGCCTGACCGCGCTGGCGGGCGTGCGCGGCGGCGAAGTGCGCGTGCTGTGCGTGGCCGCCGACGCGCTGCTGTGGCGCATGACGCCGCCCGCGCTGGCCGAGGAAATGACCGTATCGCTGAACGTCGGCGACACGCTGCCGCCCGACGCGCTGGTATCAAGGCTGACCGAGGCCGGGTACGAGCGCGTGGACATGGTGGAGGGCCGGGGCCAGTGCGCCCGGCGCGGGGCGATCGTGGACGTATACCCGCCCACCGCCGCCGACGCGCTGCGCATCGAGTTTTTCGGCGACGAGATCGACGGGATGCGCGCCTTCGACTGCATCAGCCAGCGCAGCCTGCGGCACCTGAACAGCGCGCGCATTCCGCCCGCGGGCGAATACCTGCTTCGCGCAGGCGACCGCGCGGCGGCGGGCGCGAAAATGCGCGGCCTGCTGGAGAGCGCTCTGCAGCGGGCGAAGGAGGCCAGGCCGCAGGACAGGATCGTGCACAGCTCGCTCGAGGCCGAGGCGGTCGAAAGCGAGTACGGCAGCGAGCCCCGCGAGGGCCTGCGCAGGCTGCTGCGGGAGGCCGAGCGCCTGGAAACGGGCGGCATGTGCCGCGCGCTCGACCTGTGGGCGCAGCTGCTGATGCCCGAAACCTGCCGCCTGCTGGACTGGCTGGACGACCCCATCGTGCTGGTGGACACGCCCGACCGCTGCGCCGCGCGGATGCGCGACAGCGCCGAGAGCTATCAGGGCGACCTCGCGCTCGCCGTGGAGCGCATGGAGGCCGTGCGCGAGCAGCAGGAGCTTCTGTACGCGCCGGAGGACGCGCTCGCCGCCGTCAACGCCCGCGACCTGATCACCGTGCAGGATTTCCTGCGCGGCTGCGCGGGGTTCAGGCAGGGCGCGCCGGTCAAAATGGACATCCTGCCCGCGCCGCAGTACCACGGCAGCGTCCGCGACCTGGCCTCCGATATCGCCGCCTGGCGAAGGGAGGCGGGCGAAGTCTTCCTGCTTTCGGGCGGCGAGGCCCGCGGCGAGCGCCTGCGGGAAACGCTGCTTAACGTGGACGCGAAGCCCGATCCGGGAACGCATATCCTGCCGCTCACGCTCTCGCACGGCTTTTCCTGTCCGGCGCTGGGGCTGCACATCCTCTCGGACGCCGACATTTACGGCTCGGCGCACAAAAAAGCGCGCGGCCAGCACACGGCGGGCCAGCGCATCGAGGCCTTTACCGACCTCAAAGAGGGCGACTACGTGGTGCACGAAATGCACGGCGTGGGCGTGTACATGGGCGTCACCCGCATCCAGAGCGAGGGCGCGTGGCGCGATTACCTGCTGATCCAGTACAAGGGCAGCGACAGGCTGTACGTGCCCACCGACCAGTTCGACCGCGTGCAGAAATACATCGGCTCCACCGATTCCCCGCCGCCGGTCAACAGCCTGTCGGGCGGCGAGTGGCAGAAGCAGAAAAGCAAGGTGCGCTCGGGCCTGAAAAAACTGGCCTTCAATCTGGTCAGGCTGTACGCCGAGCGCGAATCGACGCCGGGCTTCGCCTTTTCGCCGGACAGCGCCTGGACATCGCAGTTCAACGACGGCGTGCCCTACGAGCTCACGCCCGACCAGGCGCGCGCCGTGGAGGACATCAAGCGCGATATGGAAGCGCCGCGCAATATGGACCGGCTGCTGTGCGGCGACGTGGGCTACGGCAAGACCGAGGTCGCCATGCGCGCGGCCTTCAAGGCCGTGAGCGACGGCAAGCAGGTGGCGCTGCTCGCGCCGACCACCATCCTGGCCCAGCAGCATTATTACACCTGCAAAAGCCGGTTCAGCGAATTCCCGGTCAATATCGAGGTGCTCAGCCGCTTCCGCTCGGCCAAGAACCAGCGCGAGACGCTCGCCGCCGTCATGGCGGGCAAGGTCGATATCCTGATCGGCACGCACAGGCTGCTCAGCAAGGACGTGCATTTCAAGGACCTGGGCCTTCTGATCGTGGACGAGGAGCAGCGCTTCGGCGTGGCGCACAAGGAACAGATCAAGCATATGAAAAAGACCGTGGACGTGCTTACGCTTTCGGCGACGCCCATCCCGCGCACGCTGCACATGGGCATGGTGGGCGTGCGCGACATGAGCCTGCTGGAAACGCCGCCCGAGGAGCGCATCCCGGTGCAGACCTACGTGATGGACTATAACGAGGGCGTCGTGCGCAGCGCGATCCTGCGCGAGATCGGCCGCGGCGGACAGGTGTATTTCCTGTACAACCGCGTGGCGAACATCGACGCCTTCGCCGGGCGGCTGCGGCAGCTGGTGCCCGAGGCGCGCATCGCCGTGGGCCACGGGCAGATGCAGGAGCACGCGCTGGAGGACGTGATGCTGGACTTTTACGGCGGCAAGTACGACGTGCTGCTGTGCTCCACCATCATCGAGAACGGCCTGGACGTGCCCCGCGCCAATACCATGATCGTATACGACGCCGACCGTTTCGGCCTGTCCCAGCTCTACCAGCTGCGCGGGCGCGTGGGGCGAAGCAATCGCGTGGCCTACGCGTATTTCACCGTGCGCCCCGATAAAATGCTCAGCGAGACCGCCGAAAAGCGGCTGGCCGCCATCCGCGAGTTCACCGAGTTCGGCGCGGGCTTCCGCATCGCCATGCGCGATCTGGAGATCCGCGGCGCGGGCGATATCTTCGGCGCGGAGCAGAGCGGGCATATCAGCACCGTGGGCTACGACATGTACTGCAAGCTGATCGAGGAGGCCGTGCGCGAGGCCCGCGGCGAAGCGCCCGCGCCCGACGAGCTCGAGCCGAGGGTCGATCTGAAGGTCAACGCCTTCCTGCCCGAAAGCTATGTGCGCGGCAGCAGCCAGCGCGTGGAAATCTACAAGCGCATATCGGGCCTTCGCAGCATGGACGACCGCGCCGATATCATAGACGAGCTGATCGACCGCTTCGGCGATATCCCCGAAAGCGTCATGAACCTGCTGGACGTCGCGCTGGTGCGCGCGCTGTGCGTGCGGCTGGGCGTCGACGTGGCGCGCCGCCAGAACGGCCAGGCGCTGCTGCGCTTCGATATGCGCTACGCGCCCAATTTCAGCGCTCTCGCCGCCGCCCTGGACGGCAGCCAGCTGCGCTTCTCGGCCTCGCGCACGCCCGGGCTGATCCTGCCCATGAGCCAGAAGCAGACCGACGAGGACGCGCTCAGGCTCCTGGCCGCGCAGCTGAACGCCGCCGTCGCCGCGCTGGACGCGCAGGCCGGAAACGAAGAAAAACAGCCGGATTGATCGCCGTCCGTCCGCGCTTGACAGGTTTTCCGTTTACAAATCGTTGATTTTGCATTATAATAGATGGATCAATTGCGCAAAGGAGCTTAGCCGCGTATGAAATGCCAATTCTGCAACTGCCCGGACAGCCGCGTCGTGGACTCCCGGCCCACGGAGGAAGGCGCAAGCATCCGCCGCCGCCGCGAATGCGTCAACTGCGGCCGCCGCTTCACCACCTATGAAAAGGTGGAAATGCCCCAGCTGCTGGTGATCAAAAAGGACAATACCCGCGAGCTGTTTGACGCCCAGAAGATCCGCAACGGCATTATCCAGGCCTGCCACAAGCGGCCGGTGACCGCCGCCGATAT
Source organism: uncultured Eubacteriales bacterium (assembly GCA_902761825.1). Taxonomy (GTDB): domain Bacteria; phylum Bacillota; class Clostridia; order Christensenellales; family Aristaeellaceae; genus SFMI01. The sequence continues at coordinate 1,794 of CACWLY010000097.1, read as the reverse complement.
CGAGCGCATCGTCGGCGCGGTGGAGCAGATGGCCTTCAACAGCCTGCAGGAGGAGATCACCACCAAGCAGATCGGCGAAATGGTCATGCGCTCGCTGCGCCAGCTGGACGAGGTGGCTTACGTGCGCTTCGCCTCGGTATACCGTCAGTTCACCGATATCCCGACCTTCATGCGCGAGCTGAGCAATATGCTGGAGGAATCGGGGCATTCGGGAAAAGGAGACTGATAACGTATGGAGAGAAAGTTTATCCTGAGCTGCGGCTCGACGGTAGACCTGCCTTACAGCTACTGCGAAAGCCGCGATATCCCGGTCATTTTTTACACGTATGTGGTGGACGGCAAGGAATACGTGGACGATATGCTGCGCGATCCCGACGCGCTGCCGCATTTCTACGATATGCTCAGGCAGGGCAAGCTGCCCCATACCTCGCAGGTGAACACCGAAGCCTACGTCGAGTTTTTCGACAGCCTCCTGGAAAAGGGCGACGTGCTGCACATCGCGTTCGGCTCGGGGCTTTCGGGCAGCGCGCACAACGCGCGGGCGGCCATGGAAACGGTCGCCGCCCGGCATCCCGACCGCACGATCCGCGTGGTGGACAGCCTCGCGGCGTCCAGCGGCCACGGCATGCTGGTGGATTATATCGCCGACCTGCGCGATAACGGCGCTTCGCTCGAGGACGCGTACCGGTGGGCGGAAAAAAACAAGCTGAACATCAACCATCAGTTCTTCAGCACCGACCTCACCCACCTGCGCCGCAACGGCCGGGTGAGCGGCGCCGCCGCCATGCTCGGCACCATGCTCGGCATCTGCCCCATCATGCACCTGAACGCCGACGGCCGGATCATCGCGTACGATAAAGTGCGCGGCAAGGGCAACGCCGTCAAAGTGACCGCCCGCGTCATGTTCGAGCGCGCCCAGGGCGGCAAAAACTATACCGGCAAATGCTTCATCAGCCATAGCAATTCCATAGAGACCGCCGAGCGCCTCCGCGACGCCGTCAAGGCCCTGTGCCCGAACGTGCAGGAGATCAAAATCTTCGATATCGGCACCATTATCGCCTCGCATACCGGCCCGGGCACCGTCGCGCTCTTCTTCTTCGGCAAGGACCGCAGCGAGTTCGTCGGGGATACCTGATACTATTCTTCTTTTAAGAGCCATGATGCAAATGGAGAATTAAGATCAGGAAGAACGACGAGGGCGCTGCCCTCGAGCTCCCGCCGGGGAGGGAAGCCCCTCCCCGGACCCCGGCTGTGGGCGG
>CACWLY010000097.1:0-487 GCA_902761825.1 uncultured Eubacteriales bacterium | reverse complement strand
GCGAAGCGCACAGTGAACAAGAGCGTTTTTCCAGAAAAACAAACGAGCTTGTTTTTCTGGAAAAACGCCCTTGTTCTTTATGCCCGGGAGCTTGCTTGTTCCCATAGGCCAAACAGGCGGAAGCAAGTCTGGTTTACGATCCGCGATTCAACGCCGGAATGGGTGTCCAGAGGGGTCCGAAGCGCCCGGAAAGCCTTCCCTTGGGATGGCTTTCAGCGTAGGACAGGCCGGAAGGCCCCGGACTCAAGCGGGCCCTTTGGCGCGGGTCTTAGGGCCGCGTAGGCCCTAACGTTTCCTTATCCTGTTCTTAATTCACCCTTCGTGAATTGGCTCTTAGAACGCGAATCGTATGAGCGGCAGGCTGAAAAGAATATCAATGGGGGAACGTTCCGGCGTTCTCTTTTTTTATGGAACGCGATATGCGCACAACCGGCCGCGCCTCCGCATAGGATAGAGCGATACATCGTATGGGAGGTGCATTCCGATG